>JAGWBV010000105.1:7735-32660 GCA_021295715.1 Candidatus Poribacteria bacterium
TATATCATGAAGGAGATTAGGGAAATCGCCAACATGATTCCAAAGACCCGCCACCAAGTGCCTTTAACCAATTCGGTACTGCGGCGTAATGCGTTCCTCGCTGTGGTCTCTTCCAACATCACAGGCAGCGAATAGAGACCCCATCGAACTGAAAAATAGATTGCAAACGGAATACCGATAATTGTAATTGTTAAACCCCCGACAACTAACGACCAGAGGATTAAACTGCCGAGATACGTCCAAAACCGTTGCCACGCTCGTTGCAAAGCGATCCCTGGGAGAATCTCTCTCCCTAAATAGACGTGTGCACTCGCGTATGCCATAGACACCGCAACACTCAATAAGACAGCAAATACCAACATCACCAAACCTGTACCCATCGTGGCATCTGTCTCAAACAGAAACACAGAAATCAGATCGACACCAAATGATAAGACGAGATACACCATTCCGATTGTTACAAATAATCGGAAGTGGTTCCGATAGAAACTGAACATTCCGTCCAGAATATCCGTGAAATCCATCGGTTGTAGAGGTGTATTTTCGGTCTCACTGTTATTCACCTGCACTAAATCGTTGTGTTCTTGCATAATCTCCCACCTTTGAAAAGACTTATCGGAATACGCTTATTGTATCATAGACTGTGTCTGGTATCAAGAAAAGCAAGAAGTCGGGAATCGGAGTTCCCGCCTACAAGAATGGCAATCGGCAGTTAGCAGTCGGCGGTCGGTAAGAGGGTGTTCGTAACAATTCACCCGCTCTCGGAATATTCCAAGAAAAGTCAATTGTTACAGAATCCTTCTTTGCTGAGCACTGAAGGTTTCTGATCGGGAATCGGAGTTCCCGCCTACCGAAGAACTGAATGCCTCTGAATGTCGGACCCAATGCGTTGCCTCGAGCAAACAGGTGTGGTATACTCTATCTGTTATAGAACCTACACACAAAGGAGAAACCGGAATGCCCAGCAAGCGCGTGCGTTGGAAAGATAGATGCGTCCATCGGATAGTGTCCCTGTTCGGCTGGTGGTGTCGTCGTCTTCCGAGAGGGTGGGCACTGCGACTCGGAAATGGCGTTGGACTGCTGTGCTATTATCTCATCAAAAAACGCCGACAGATCGCCCTCAACAACCTACAAATTGCGTTCGGCAGTGACTTAACGCACTCGCAACGGACAGCAATCTGCAAGGGGAGTTTCATCAACGTTGGGAAAACCTGCATTGAGTTTCTCCGGACATCTGGGACGAAGTCTCTGTAGAGGGTGCAGAAAATCTCCACACCGCTTTGGCGGGTGGCAAAGGCGCGATTGTGTTCCTACCCCATTTCGGGAATTGGGAACTCCTATCCCTGGTATACGGTGCCCTGATTCCGGATCGAGCGAAAGCCATAGCGTTCCCGCTGAAAAACGCGCCACTTAACACCTATATCTGGCAACATCGCGAACAGATGAGTTTAAAACTGATTCCCCGGAAACGAGCGATCCGAGAGACACTGCGTGCTTTAAAAAACAACGAGGCAGTCGGTTTTTTTGCAGATCAGAACGCCGGTCGAGAAGGTGTCTTCGTCGATTTTCTGGGAAAACCTGCTTCAGCCGCTCGTGGTCCTGCTACATTAGCCCTCAAGACCGAGGCACCGCTCCTCTTCTCCCTCAGCCTCCGTCAACCAGACGACCGACATCATATCTATATCTCACCGCCAATTCATCCGATGCCCTCCGACGACTTTGAGAGAGACGTTGAAAGCTACACAACCCAGATGCTGAAACAATTGGAAGCCTATATCCATAAATATCCAGAACAGTGGCTGTGGCTCCATAACCGTTGGAAAACACAGCCACCTCCGTAAAAATTGTGTTGCATCAAAGCAGAATCCGTGTTAAAATAGAGGGAATTCTCAAAAACAGGGAAAACATTGCGTTAAATTAAAAACCGCAGAGGGAAAAATTCATGAAAAGATACACCTTGTCCTTCATCGTCTTAGTATTTGCTATCGGCATCCCGTTTCTGCTGATTAATCCGAGTGGAAAAGATGCGATAAGCGGAGACGAACGTGTCACGCGTGTGATGCTCACCGATGCCCTCACGACCGCGATCCGTATCGCCGAGAAAAATTACTACAAACCGATCGAAGACCCAAACGACATGTTCCGCGGCTCCATCAAAGGGGCACTCGCTTCCCTAAATGATCCCTACACGTATTACATCAAACGGCGCGACCACCAACGCGCTGTTGAAAATCTTTACAATGCCGAATTCGGGGGGCTTGGCATTCACATCTACAGTGATCATCGAGGATTTATTAAGATATCTAAACCGATCCCCCACACACCGGCTGCGCTCGCCAATCTCCAAGCAGGAGACTATATCACCAAAGTCAACGATAAACGGATTCATCTGAGCGAAAAAACCGGTATGACGCGGGACGATGTCGTCGATTTACTCAGAGGAAAAGCCGGCACTGATGTGACAATCACAGTCCAACGCAAATTTCTCGAACCTTTCGATGTAACGCTCACCCGTGCGATCGTTCCTATCAGGAGCGTGAAATCAACGCTGCTTGAGGGCAATATCGGTTACATTCAGATTTCAGGTTTCATCGGAAACAAGGACGGCACAGAAGTAGAGTTTAAAAACGCGCTTGCTGCACACCAAGCCGCCGATATGAAAGCCCTCATCTTGGATTTGCGGGACAATCAAGGTGGACTTCTGAATGCGGCATATCACATCGCCGATGCCTTTATTGACGAAGGGGTCATCGTGTCAACGAGGAGCGAAACGAATAGCCAATTTAATGAAAAATATGAGTCAACGTCCAACATTTTGTGTCCACCAGACCTCCCACTCGTTGTCCTCGTTAACGAATATAGCGCGAGTGCCTCCGAAATCGTAGCGGGTGCGATTAAGGATACCCGCCGGGGCATCCTCGTTGGAAAGAAAACTTACGGCAAAGGGGTGGTTCAAAAACGTTACGAACTCCCTGACGGCGGTTCACTGTCGCTGACGATCTCCACCTATTACACGCCAAACGGCTCCTCAATTAACGACGTGGGAATCACACCACAGGTCTCTATTGATCTTGAGGAACCCGATGAAATAGAACAGATAATGCTCAGAAAGGTCGATACAACGGATTCCGTCGAAAATTTTGTCTCAAAATGGATTGACGATGCGCATCAGACGCCGGGTGAAATGCCGAAGGATTTCTCTCAACTCGAACCTGAACTTCCGAAATTACAGCAAACGCTCAAAGAAGAAGAAAATATCACCGCCAGTCTCCGATGGCTGAAACTGCGGGCAGAGCGGCTCTTTAATCTATATGTCGGTATCGATCAGGTCGTCAATTTAGCATACGATCGACAATTGCAAGAAGCAATCCGTATCATTAATGCCGATGAAGTTGAAAAGTATCTCAACCCTTCACCGGAAGAAATCGAACCGCCTTCGACGACGCAAGCGAATGCCCCTCTGGAAGATGAGGTTATCACGGAAGAATAGTTGTCAGCAAGAATAGCAGTCGGCAGTCGGGGCGGGTTTTCTCCGAAAACCCTTTCGGCAGTCAAAAAGAGCGGATCGTTAAACGAGAACCTCTTAACCGACGCTTTCGGACAGCCGACAGCCATTCCAAAAACATGAATTCCAGAACCGCGAACCCACCCGATGTCATCAGAAAAAAAGCATTAATTGTCGGACTCATTCTGGTTGTCGTTAACGCGTATTGGGTAGGGATCGCGAGTGAACTCTGGTATGCCGTTTACACACTTGTTTCGCCGTTCTCCAACGCGGTTTTCACGCTATTTGTCCTCCTCGCGCTCAATGTCCTCCTCCATAAATTCTCACCACGTATCGCCTTCACTCCCGCAGAACTGCTACTCATCTATATTATGGTGACGATGGTGTCCACGATCTCTGGACACGCGATGATGGCGATCCTCATGGGGACGCTTGCGCATCCCTTCTGGTTCGCAAGTCCTGAAAACGAATGGGCACAACTTTTTCTACACCACATCCCGTCATGGCTCACCGTCTACGAGTTCGAGTGGTTATCGGGTTACTATGAAGGCGAATCGAGTATCTACTGGGCGGAACATCTCCGTATTTGGATTCGACCCGCACTTCTCTGGTCAGGATTTATCTTTCTACTCTACGGTTCACTGCTCTGTTTAGGGTTGTTCCTCCGTAAGCAGTGGATGGAACGCGAAAAGCTGAGTTTTCCGTTAACGCAATTGCCGTTGCAAATGACGACCAACCGCTCTTTTTTCCGTTCCCGCACCCTCTGGTTCGGATTCGGAATCGCCGCACTCCTTCGCGTGATGGCTGGGTTGCACGATATTTTTCCCGTCATCCCGGCATTGCCACCCAACTATCGGCTTGATCGACACTTCACGGAACGCCCTTGGAACGCGATCGGTTATGCCTCAATGTCCTTTAACCTTGCCATCGTCGGATTAACCTACTTCATGCCGCTTGACCTCGCGTTCTCGACGTGGTTCTTCTTCTGGCTCACCCGTGCGGAACGCGTGATTGCCAGCGCAGTCGGGGTCACAAACATCAACATCTTGCATTTCAACGACCGCGCTTCTGGTGCCTGGGTGGGTATTGCCGTGCTGACGCTCTGGATGAGTCGTCGGCACTTCGCCCGATTCTTTCGACATGTGATTGGAACCGAACGTGGAGACGACGGCAACGAACCCTTCTCCTATCGGACAACAGCAGTCCTGACCGTGCTGAGTGTAGGGCTCGTCTTTGGGTTCTGCTATGCGGCGGGTATGTCGTTGTGGGCAATCAGTGTATTTTATGCCTTATTTATAGCGTTCGCCATCGCGATAGGACGTGTCCGCGCGGAGCTCGGTCCGCCTTACCATGAAGTCATCGGTATCAATCCACGACAGATGATGGTGAGTATGTTCGGAACACGACAATTGGGCGCTCCAAACCTGACTGTCATGACGTTTCTTTACGCATTTAACCGTTGCAACCGTTCACACCCAATGCCGAACCAGATTGAATCCCTACGGATTGGGGAACGTTCAGGGATGCCCGGCAAAACCTTAATCTTGGGAATGGCACTCGCCATCGCAGTCGGTGCGTTGGCGACGTTCTGGACGTATTTGCAAGTCGCTTATCAGTACGGTGTATTGGCGCAATGCCAAGGCGTTGTTGGACGCTTCGGCTGGGAGAGTTTCAACCCACTTCAGAGTTGGTTACAGCATCCGAAAGAACCGGATGTGAGCGCGATGCTCTTTATGAGTGGCGGGTTCGTCTTTGTGTTTCTTCTTAATTTTCTACGGACACGCTTGTTATGGTGGACGCTACATCCGTCGGGTTATGTGCTTTCAGGTGCGTCATGGGGTGGACTCATCTACTTCTGGTTCCCCGTCATGGTGAGTTGGCTCATCAAGTTTATGATTCTCCGATTTTCGGGTTGGCAAACGTATCGTAAAGCGATCCCGTTCTTCCTCGGCTTGGTTTTGGGGGACTATATTCCGCGGAGCATTCTGAGTCTCATCAGTTTTGCATTGCATTTATATATGCCGTCGTCCGGTGCGGGTCATACGCTTTAGGGTTGGCTATCAGCAATCGGCGGTCAGCGGTCAGTTATCGGCTGTCGGCAGTCAGCGGTCAGTAGGCATGAAGCAGGGCGCGGGTTTCCAAAACGTAAACTTATTTTCGGATTTTACTATAATTTGACAAAACGGACATTTCACCATACAATTACTATACGCCGACAGGAACCAAACCCATCGACAGTCAAGACGAGACGGAAACCGAATGCCGATACAATTACTCACCGTAAACGCACTCACAAAAGCGTTCGTAGCTAACCAACCGCCAATTGTTAAAAACATAAGTTTCAGCGTCCATACGGGCGAGATTTTCGCACTTTTGGGACCCAGCGGTTGCGGCAAAACTACTACTTTGCGCCTCATCGCCGGTTTTGAGCAAGCAGACACCGGCACCATTGCTATGGCAGAACGCACACTCGTCGACAGCGATACGCACGTCCCGCCTGAATCGCGCGGCATCGGCTTTGTGTTTCAGGACTATGCCCTCTTTCCACACAAAAACGTGCTTGAAAACGTCGCTTTCGGTCTCCGACAGGTATCGAAAAAGACACGACAGACAAGGGCATTTGAAGTGCTGGATATGGTCGGCATGACGCATCTACAGTCGCGTTTACCACACCATCTTTCTGGCGGCGAGCAGCAGCGGGTCGCATTGGCGCGCGCGATCATCGCACGTCCGAAACTCCTCCTCTTAGACGAACCTTTTTCCAGTCTCGATCCGGGGTTACGGCAGTCTACCCGTGAGGAGGTCCGCGCGCTCTTGAAAGCGGAAGGGATTAGTGCAGTGCTCGTCACACACGCGCAGGAGGAGGCATTGAGTTTCGCTGAGCGGTTGGGTGTGATGAAAGAAGGCACGCTTGAACAGATTGGGACACCAGAGGCGGTGTACCGACATCCGAAAACGGCTTATGTCGCAGATTTTCTCGGACAGACAAACTTCATTCGCGCAGACATCAAAGACGGGATCGCAGAAACGCCGTTCGGACGTGTAAAAGTGGAAGGGGCTGAGAGTGGGAACGCACTTCTCTCTATCCGACCTGAATGTTTGCAGATGCTGGCCTCTGACGCGCAAAGCAGCACCAAAAATGGGCGTGTCGTTGGACAGGCGTTTAAAGGGCACGATTTCACATATCAGGTCGAGATGGACAGACAGCAGTATTTCGTTCAGACCGACTACCGCTGTCCGTTTCAGATAGGGGACACGGTTGTGTTGAAAGCAGAATCGGCGGTAGCGGTTACGCCTGAATCGGATTAATTTTACAGGGGATTAATGCTATAATTATACTTTATAGGCACATCCCTGAAAATTACTAACGAACTCGATCCGAGGGAGAAAATCATGGGAAAAATTAAGAAGGTCGAAATTCATGACAAGATATTTGAGGAAACTTATACCGTCCATATCCAAAGAAACGGTACGAATTGGCTTGGGTGGATTCCGGAGGTTCCAAAAGTCAAGTGTGAGGAACCTACAGAGGCAGTGCTACTGAAAACCCTCGAAAAAAAACTTCATGAGGTCCTTGTCGCCGAAGAAGAGGCTTGGGAAAAGCAGTTTGAGGCAGATGTGAAAACTGGGAAACTTGATAAACTTCGAGAGGAAGCCCTGGCAGATGTCCGATCAAGAAAATTCAAATATCTATAAATCAAGGAGAGCCTGAGGTCATAGAGGTTGTGGGCAGCCACAAGGACTGCCCCTACAAGATGTCAACAAGGATATGACTATTGGTCAGCCAGAATTACAAGGGGATATCGGGCGGTGGCATTTGAAGACGAGAGTGGGCAGCCACAAGGACTGCCCCTACAAGATGTCAACATATTTGAGGTTGTGGGCAGCCACAAGGACTGCCCCTACAAGATGTCAACATATTTTCGGATTTACTATAGTTGCGAAAATAAAGCAGAAGCACAAATTACAACATATCTCGGATCTCATCAATCCCCTGAATCATTCGTGTGAATGCCTCAACCAACCGATCGATTTCCGCATGCACTGCGGCATCATCACCCTCCTCCAGCGCATCAAGCACTCCAGGAAAAACGACCGCTGCGTAGCCGGTATTGAGACCGGGTGCATAGATAAGATGTTTAAACCAAGGCCGTAACGGCAAGCCTGTCTCACTCGTCAGACGCCGCTCCAATTGGTACAATCGCTGGTTTATTTCCGAAATCTCGGAGAGATCGTCAGAAGCGAGGTAACGCGACAACTCTCGATTGAGTCTCCCTGCCGATTGCTGCCACTCTGTGAGCAGACCGTCTAACTCCTTAACATCTTTGGCAATCTTGTTCTTTGAGCCAGAATTTTGCAACAGTTTCACAGGGGTCATGAGGTCTGTCGCATACGTCTCGTAGTCGAAGGGTAAAATATCGGCATTGGCAAGTTGCAGCGCAAGCGTGCCCCAGATCCGTGCCATCGCCGCCTGATACTGAAAGGTCGGATCCCCGAAGTGTTCCATCCAGTAGAAGTTATCCTGCATGGCATGGTACACCCCATAAGAACCCCCGAACCCCATGCTGACAGCAGGGATCCCTGCATGCCCGACAAACGGCGAATGATCGGAACCACTGCCGAGGTTACCGATCTGCGGAATCTCTTTGCCTTGCGCGGTTTTCCAACTCTTGTAAACCGGTTTCAGTGTTGCCGGATCAACGACATTCTGGGTTACTTCGCGCATGAGTTCCCGCAGCGAGGGCGTTGCGCTCACATAGAACCGCCCCCCCGTTGCGGCGATGTCTACATTGAGGTATGCGATTGTTTTCTGCTGGAGCGTCGCTTTCAAGTCCTCAACCCATTCCGTTGAACCGAGGATACCGAATTCTTCAGCGTCCCATGAGGCAAAAACAATCGTCCGCTTCGGACGTGTTCCGGCTTTGGCAAGTTCCCCCAAACACTGTGCGACCTCCAAGAGTGAGGTAGTGCCGCTGCCAGGGTCTGCTGCCCCATAAATCCAAGCATCGTGATGGTTGCCCAAAATCACCCACTGATCTGGATATTCCGTTCCCTCTAAAGTTGCAATAACATTATAGATGGGGCGGATGCTGTGTTCACAACGCACCTTGATGCGCGCTTTCGAAGGTCCGGGTCCAATGTGATAGGCAAAAGGTAAGCCACCTTGCCATGCGGACGGCACATTCGGACCTGCGAGTGTATTTAGAAACAGTTCGGCATCTCGATACGCCAGAGGCACCACAGGAATTTCAGGAAGATCTGTCGCTTCATCGAATGAGAGTCTATCGGCATCTTTCGTTGCCGCCCAACCGGGTGTCAGTGGATCGCTGGCGTGCTGAAAGATATACTTGACGGTCCCGCGTTGTATCGCATCATCCGAACGCCACGGACCCCGAGGATACACATCACCACGCACGTATCCATCGTCCGCCGGATCGGAGTATAGAATCAAACCGACTGCCCCGTTATCACCAGCAACTTTAGCCTTCACACCGCGATAACTGCCGCCATATCGGGCGATACAAATTTTACCTTCCACCGAAATGCCTTGATCGGCGAGAATTTCGTAGTCCTCAGGTAACCCTTTATTAACATAGATGAGTTCCGCCGTGACATCCCCATCGGGTGAATAGGCGTTGTACCCGGGTACTATTTCTGTTTCATAAGAATCTTTGTCCCATTCCCAACTCGCTTCTTTGTTGACAGCAAGATGTTGGAGAGGCGAGAGGAGTTCTACGTGCACTTCAAGCGGATGTGGAAGATAAACATGATATTCGTATATCTGCACCTGTAAACCGTAGTTTTCATATTCGCTCTGAAGATATTCTGCTATCTTGCGGCTATTCTCTGTACCGGCAAGGTGCGGTTCCTCAGTCAAATAACGCAATTTATGTTGGCATCTTTCCGCTGAAACGAGATTCTTAAAACGGGTCTCATATTGCCTTTGCGTTGCGGCACTCTCTGCGGTGAACCCACGCATCCCCAAAACATCATGAGAAGAAAGTGCAAGCGTAACAAAAATAAAGATAAAGTAAAACTGTGGTCTCCAAGTCCGCGATAGCAGATGAGACATATTTATTAGCGTTGTAATAAGTCATTACCCCCTTCTGTTTTATGAATAAGAAAATGATAACACATTTCCCGCGCGTTTTCACTATATTTTTTCCCGCTTTTTTGAATTTACTATAATTGTCCGAATCAGGATTTACTGGATTCAAGGATTTACAAGATTATGGAGCCTTCTTGATTATAGTAAAGTTTAGAATTAATTAGACACTCTAAAGAGGCGAGGATATTAGAGGAAACACCCTCGCCAGCGGTGGGGCGGGTTCTTTCACTGAACAACTGTTTACATATTTTTCGACCTTACTATAAAAAATGTCTTTTATCCTCCTAAAAATTGACACAATGGGGCATAATTTGTTACAATAGAAGTGTAATCATAATTGTTTGCAAGGATGATTTAAATGGATGCTAAAATACTCATTGTTGAAGACGAACGCGATATTGTAGATTTACTGCGGTACAATCTACAAGAAGCAGGTTTTGAAACAGATTACGTTCGGAACGGGGCAGATGCTCTTCATCGGGCTGTCGAAAGACCGCCAGACCTCATTCTGTTAGACTTGATGCTCCCAGAGGTGGACGGACTGATTGTCTGTCGGTTACTCAAGAACGATCCACGGACGAAAAACATTCCGATTGTGATGGTAACGGCGAAGACCGAAGCGCGCGACCGGGTGGCGGGATTGGAACTCGGTGCAGACGATTACATCACAAAACCCTTTAGTCCGCGAGAGGTCGTCCTCCGTGTATCGGCTGTGTTACGTCGCATTCAAACCGGTAAACAGACAGAGAGCACCAAACAGATTGAAACGCATGGACTTACAATTGATCTGGACAAACATCAAGTTTTGACAGAAAACGGCACAATCGATCTCACAGCAACTGAATTCAAACTTATTACGTTATTCGCGCGTTCACCAGGACGCGTCTTTACCCGCGATATTCTCATGGACGTAATATGGGGAGAAGAGTATTACGGAATTGATAGGACAGTAGATACGCACGTCAGTCGTCTTCGCCGTAAGCTTGGGGAATTCGGCAAGCATATTGAGACGGTGCATGGGGTTGGGTATCGGTTCAAGGAAGTTAGTTAAGGATTGGCAAGTGCTTTCAAGCGAGAGGCAACCTTTAAGGCTTCCTCCCGCATTGAAGTGGATATGTAGCGTTAATATATTAGATTCTGCTGTTGCACCTACGGGAACTGTATTCCCTGTTTTCGGCACACCTTTCGGATTTTGTTAACCGCACCGCCTATCTGTTTCCCGTTCCGCGTAACACCAAAAAGATGTTGACTGACAACACGGCGGGAAATACCGAGAATGTTCCCAATCTCCTCTTGCGTTTTACCTTTATAGAAGTAGAGTTGAATACATTCGGCTTGGCGTTTGGTTAATTCTCTCGCGATAATCCGACGAATCTGTTCGAGGACTGCCCGCCGTTTCGCACGACGCGCCTCTACATATTCGTCATCGGGTGTCCGATACCAGAAATAGTCCTCGGTAGTCAATTGATCGAAATACTCCGGTGGGACCGGAATTTCCCAAAAGTCGGGATTGAACTTGGGCATAGATAAAGCAACTCCGTCAAATGCGGGCGATCGCGCCTATGCCTTAATCAATTATCGATAAAGGTCAGAGGCACCATCGCCATAACTGAATACTTTCAGGTGAAATACGGCGTGGTTTATTGACAACATAATGGCTACCTCCTTATCCTCCCTATTGTTTGTGCTTGGAAACGGTGCAAGGGGGTCAACAACGTTTCGTAAAGACCGCCTTTTGCAAAACCGTATGTGATCGTATCCTAAATAGTTTACCAAAAAATAGAAAAATATGCCATAAAAATTCGGTTCAGTCCGCGACGCGTAGCAAATATCGCGCGCTACCCGAACATAGCGTGTTTAAGTCCCTTTCCAAAGAGTGCGACACTCAGTGTCACACCCGCAAGGGCGTAACACTAAGTGTCACACCTCCTCTGGTTTGCTAACATAACAAATACCTCCTTTTTCCGCGATACAGCGGCAATAGGATACCATCGTCATAAAAATGACAATGATTCACCTAAACACATTTTCGGATGCACTTTTTGGTATTTCTATAAAAAAAATTATTCTTCGGGGTCAAAAAACACGCTAAGTGGAGCACTCAAGTGTGGAGCAACGTTCTCTTCATCTATCGACTTCTCGCCGCTCCATTCGCTACGCTCAATGCCCATCGTGTAAGCCTGTTCTACGGTGTCGGTATAACTGAGGTATTGAAAGCCTGCATTCTCAAAACATATCAGGGCGGGTCCGTTATCAGGAGCTACTTGTAGTGTGATGTGTTCAGCCCCGAGTCGTTCAAAGGCATAGTTTACGACTTCAAGGAGTGCATCGGTGCCGTATCCACGAGCGCGATAATCCGGTCGAACGATGACGAATTTGAGGGTAACAGTGTCTACATCATAGTGAAGGAGGGTAAATCCGATGAGAAGGTGAGTCGTCCGGACCTCAATAGCCAGCGCGTGCGTCCGTTCATTTTCCATCCAACGGTTCCAATCTTCGAGAAACGTTTCAAATGACACCTGCGTCTCGTAGAGGAACTTCCTGATACCCGGACGGTTTATCCATCCCCAAATTCGGCGAAGCTCATTTTCAGTAATCTTACGGAGACGAATGCCGCCCCCGTGAAGCCGTTCCAACTGACGCAACTGACTTCTCAAGCCTTCCAACTGCGCCGAGTGTGCGCCGACTTGCGCCCCTGCAGCTCGGATCATACGTTGATTCGGACGATCCATGAATTGCGCTTGCTTTACGCGGTTCTGGAAATATCCAAGTTTCTGTTCACTCCTTTCAATAATACGCATCAAGTTCTGAATGGCATCTTCCCATTTCCGCAGGTCAGCGTTTACGTCGTCGCGTGTTTCGGTCGGTTCTTCTCTTATCAGTTCTTTTCTTATCTGAGTTTCGTTCATATCTCCCTTCCTTGAATCCAGAGATCCGGAGATAACTTTCATATCGGATCGGACTAATATCCCGAGTTTCGACCGCCTGCTTGACAGCACACGCAGGTTCATGTTGGTGCGTACATGCGGCGAATTTGCACTCCGGAATATAGGGTCGCATCTCCGGAAAATGAATATCTAACCCCTGTTCTTCATCAATTTCAAGCAAGCCGAGGGTTCGGATACCGGGAGTGTCCGCGACGAACCCGCCGAATTCAAGTGGCAGTAGCATGACCTCTGTTGTCGTATGCCGTCCTTTATGGATACGTGTATCCACTTCACCGGTGCGTAATTCGAGTCCGGGTTGCACGGCATTGAGCAGAGACGATTTCCCAACCCCCGATGAACCTACAATTGCAGAAATGTTATCCCGCATCACCTCCCGCAATTCTTCAACCCCCACACCTGTCACGATACTTGTATAAACCACTTTATACCCTAATTCTTCATATAATTTGAGTTCCCGCTGAACATTCTCGAATTTCGCCAAATCAAGTTTGTTAATACAGATAACCGGTTCAACACCAGATGCCTCCGCGGTGACGAGAAATCTGTCAAGCATTCGCAACTTGAGTGTCGGATGCCGCGCTGCAAAGATAACGAGTAGCATATCTAAGTTAGCAACAATCACCTGTCGCCAACCGTCCATGCGAATACGTCCAAACTGGGTATCACGGGGCAGACATTCCTCGATGTACCCACTCTCCGCTGTGGACACAGCAGGTGAAATGCGTACCCGGTCGCCAACAGCGACGAGATCCACGTATGGCATCTCCTTTGTCTCAGCGAGTCGCCGTTTCTCATCTTCAATGAGGTGGTGGCGTAAGGCACAAGTGTAGCTGCGCTTGCCAACTTGCACCTCATAAGCACCACTTATCGATTTTATGACAATGCCTTCCATAGTCTGATCCAAAGGTAGCATCAAAGAAACTCCTCAGGCAACATACCTAAGCCCCTGGATTTCGCCAGACAATGCGTCCTCGCGTCAAGTCATAAGGAGAAAGTTCCACGGTAACCTGATCGCCAGGAAGCACCCAAATTTTGTGCTGCATGAGTTTGCCAGCGAGGTATGCCACAACTTTATAGTCATTATCTTCTAATTTCACCTGAAATAGGTTCCCGGGTAGGGATTCAAGGACAGTTCCGAGGACGCGGATCGCCGCGTCTTTAGAGGCTTCACGGGTTTTGGATGTCACAGTTGCAATTTTCATTTTCTATTCTCCTCTTTTTTCGATGATTATTAGTTACCTTTAACATTATATTGGATGCACTTAATCAACGAATTGTTCGGAAAAAAGTTGACATCCAGCGAGAAAAGTTATAAAATACAGGCATGGGAGATTCCATTTCGAGTTTTTAAATAAAAGGAGAAAAAATAATGAGCCAAGCCTTACCGCTTGTCGCCTATCCTAATCTCGAGGGTCAAGTCAAGGCGATGGAGGCGGACGGATACGCCTATCTACCGAAGGTTATCAAAGGCGAACAACTTGCGGAACTGCGTGATGCGATGGATCGGTTAACGGCAATTCCTGAGAGTTTTGATCGGCACGGCACACCAGAGAATGGTAACGGTTTCCTTAACAAACATATTAACAACGCCTTCAACCGCGACCCCGTCTTCCTACGATACCTTGATCGGTCTCCGGTTATCGAATTGGCAGAGGCAGTACACGGCGAGGATTGCCACGTCATCGGTATGACCGCATGGGTAACAGGTCCCGGTCGTCCCGACCAAGGGTTACACGCAGATTGGCTGCCGATCCCCTTACCTGCAGACCTTCTTGAAGATCCACGCGTCAAGGTGCCCATTTTCATCACAACTGCACACTATTACTTGGATGACCTTTACGAGGACCTCGGTCCAACGAAGTTCATCCCCGGCAGCCATCTTTCCGGACGGAGACCCGACGGCGCGACGGAATGGAAAGGCGCGACAGAAAAGAGTATCCTCTGTAATTCTGGCGATGTTGTGCTTTTCCGAAGCGAAGTCTGGCACCGCGGCACAGCGAACCGTAGCGAGCAGACTCGCTACTTATTACAGGTGCATTACGCGAATCGGATGATCACTCAGAAATTCCCACCCTACCTGAATCGGTTTCAGTTCAATGAGGAAATCTTGGAGCAGGCAACGGAACGTCAACAGCGATTAATGGGCAATCACCGCCCCGGTGCCTACGATTGATCCCAAATTTTTCAGAGAACAATAACCTCCACCGAGGATAACAGTTTCCTTTGAGTAGAAAAGAGACCATCGGGACACCGCCAACACCAAGCGTTATTAGCGAGGAGCCACATGGAAAAATTATTGCTCTCAGTTTGCTCCTCGCGTTTCTTTGGGGCGGGAATTCGCCCTCCATAAAAATCGGCTTGGAAGATTTCCCGCCAATGGCGCTGGCGTTCCTCCGTTTCGTGATTGGGCTTGTCGTTATTGGAGGGTGGGCAGTCTATCGCGGTGTCTCACTTCGCTTGCGCAAGGGTGAACTCCCTCGATTGCTGTTGCTCACAACAATCTTCATCCTCCAAATTATCTGCTTAAACACCGGCACCCTCTACACGACAGCCTCCCGCTCCACCATCTTCATTAACGTCTATCCGTTTTTCACTGCGCTGTTTGCGCATTTCTGGATTCCCGGCGAACGCCTCTCTGTTCCAAAGACCTTGGGGATTATAGTCGCCTTCAGTGGTGTTTTCGTAACGGTTGCCCCGAACCTCGGAGAAGGTGAAACGAGCGTCCTCGGCGACATCATTGTGCTTGTAAGCGGATGTTTTTTAGGACTCCGCGTCGTCGTGACGAAACTGCTCATCCAATCTATCCACCCCTATCGACTCTTGGCGTGGCTGCTCACCTTGAGTCTCCCGTGTTATGTCGCCATGAGTCTACTTTTTGAGCGTGGACTGCCGATGCAACTGACACTCAGAAGTAGTGCCGCGTTGCTTTATCAAGGGGGTGTTATCGCGGGTTTCTGTTTTCTGGCGTGGACTTCAGTGCTTGAAAGGTATAGTGCGAGTAAACTCGTTGTGCTCTTTTTCGCGACGCCATTGTCGGGAGTTGTGTTTAGCTACGTGTTTTTAGGGGACGAGTTGACGCTTAGCTTATTGGTAGGTGCCGTTCTCGTGGCAGCTGGGATTTATCTGGTGAATATGCGGCGTTGATTATTCTTCGGGCCATTCAAGAAGTTCCGTCCAAACCGTCCAAGAATTTACCACCATGTTTTCATCAATAGCTTTTATACGCATCCTAAGAAGATAGAACTTTGAATAGTCGTATCCATCAGGGAGAGATAAATCTTCGGGCTGAAATAACTCATCTTTTATGTAGAGTACCCAAAACGATACGAAACCCCTACCAACTCGCAGGGAAGCTGTAACATAGTGAGATGCATCCGCTAAGAATTGCTTTCTGAAATTCGTGATAACTGGAGCCTTAACACGGATAGTTACGACCCTACCTACGTAGGTGTTTCTCGCGTTCTCTGGATCTACTTCTATGTCCTTAGCCATCTTAGCAAAGGTCAGAGTCTCTCTATCATGTTTGCTCGGTTCGCCGACTTGTTTAGGGACACATGCCATTAGCGTAGATAGCATGAAAACCCCGATTATCGCTAAATACTTCACGTAGATGCTCCTTTGTAAGCAAAAAATCTTTTTTATGTTGTTGGTATACTGTGTCGGCTTAGGTGCGGTTCAACTGACGGCTCTATTCACCAAACCCGAACCGGACTATCAGCGTCATAACGCCTAAGTTGCTGGCGATAGAGCCTGCGGTTACAAATATTTTGCGGAGTAATACTGTTCTTGATTTATAGGCGTGGGTATAAGCCTCAATATATTCCGGGGATTTGCCGAGAAGTCGCTCCGGGGGTGGTATTACCTTGTGTGGGTACCTGAAAACAGCAATTGGCACGGCGCAAACACCGAAAAGGACAGAACCTGCGAGCATGAAATTCATAACTGGGTCCCCCTAACATATATCCGCCGACACAACCGAGGAGGCACCCCGCAGTACTCCCCGCTGCGCCTAACACAAACCACTTGGCTTTTAACATATCTGACATATCAACACTCGCATCGGCTTCTGCTTGCGCTTGCACGGAATCCTGTTGTGCCAGACTGACAGGCATCGTGCTGAAAATCAGTAGGATTGCCATGAGAAGGACAGATATACGGAACATGTGGCTTCCTCTGTTATCTATGTTCTGGAAAGCGTATAGCATATCGCACAGAAATTTTGGAGCCGGTTTTTTGGATGAAATTAACACGAACAGATACCTCGGTTTATTTTCGTATGTAGGTTGGATTCAACGCATCTATTTTTCTCCCGTGTCCTTTTTTATTTAAGCTGAACTCAAAGTCGCTATCCGTGAGACCCGAGACAGGAAATAGTGACTCGACAACGGTTTCGAGTAGCCAATACTCGCCGCGGGTAAATCGTGGTTCCATACTGTTAGTTCTTTTGAAATTATTACCACCCAACTCCTGTTCGTTTCGGGGTGGTATCCCCCTTTTCGCTTCAGCCGATTTTACTAAATCGCACAAGGTAATGGGCGTACCACCAGACTGCCCATAGTACGCGCGGGTTTGTGTTGGCAAGGTTTATTGCTTTTCAAGCAAGCGTTGTACCTCCGACTTGTAGGACGTATCAGGGAAGTGCACCAGCAGCCGTCCAAATACCCGTTGGGCAGCTACCTCATCCCCGAGTTCCAAATACACTTCACCAAGCCCGAACAAGGTTTCTTCATAGAAGTCTATACCAAGGAAATGATACCCAAACTCTCGCAGATCCGCCTCAACTCGCACCTCAAACTTCGCAAATACCCGTTGGGCGGCGACAGCATCCCCAAGTTCCAAATACACTTTACCAAGCGGATACAAGGCTTCCGCTCTGTCGTAACTGGGGAGGAGGGTTTCAATTCGCGCCTCAAGCTGCGCGAACACCCGTTGGGCGGCGCATTTATCCGCGAGTTCCAAATACGTTTTCCCAAGCGCGAAGAAGGTATCTGCAGTGAAGTCGCTCTCGTACTCATTTTGTTGGAGGATTTCAAGGAGTGCCTCAAATTTTGCGCGTGCTTCCTCATAGTGTTCCTGCTTGAAAAGGATGTAGCCCCAAAGATAGATCGCATCCGCTTGATCGAAAGGATGTATAGCGGTTTGGTAGCTCTCCCTGGCTGCTGCTTCTGCTTTGATATAGAAGGAAACATCGCCTTCGGTTTCTGCCAACTTGGCATAGCAAAAAGCGATATCGTATTTCAACCCTGTTGGGAATTCGACATCGATGACCTTTCTACCAAAGGCGGTTTGAGGGTGTTTTTTAGAAACTTTCTCATACTTCGCGAGTGCCGCCTTGTATTTACCTCTATCTCGCAGATCTTTGGCTTTATACAGATCCGAGTAGGGATTTGGGCTATGGAAAGTAGACGGAAAAAGATACCCACACCCGAACAATCCTACCGCGAGAACTCCTACAAGGCCTCCGCCGAAGACCTTTATTACAATGGACATAATGATCTCCTTTTTGCTCGCCTCTTGGATAAAGACTAAAAAATCAACTCGGTAATTTATTGACGATATCCGGTCATGCCTCATTGACGAGGTTAGGCCCCTCGCCAGCAAAGGACTGCGTAAGTCTTAACTAATAGAGTTTCAGGGCATCTCCCCTATTAATTGAGCTAATTGAGCGAGAGCCTGACCGACAATATTCCAGCCGTTGGGGGGTACCAGTTCCATCCAAACGGATGATAAACCACAGATCTTCTGGTAGGACCAAAGACATATCAAATGTCCAAATCTCAGCGATATAAAGTTGTTCGGGTTCAAGCGGTTGGGGTTTCACTTTCTGTTGATAGCCCAGTGGCACTTCCCCGTAAGTCAAACAAGAGAGGACTAGGGTTGACCGCCGTAAAGTATCAGAGACTTTATATCTTAGGTTCCAAACCATTTCCCCCTTGTTCCCCTGCCAGTTGAACTCGGGTCGCTTTTTATCTTCAGGAGAACTTAGCACTGTCCAAACCGTGATACTTTTAATGCCTGATTGTTCTTGAAAATATCGCCCCTGATACGCGCAGAACGTCGGCTGTACCACTGTCGATCCCGAATCGACATGAGCAATGCTAAACACCATCTCCGGCGTGCAGCCAATACAAACCAAGATGCAAGTGATGAGAAGGCTCACGAGTGCGATGGTGATACCGACTCTCTTTTTCATTTTATCTACCTCCGGATATTCAAGACGGGTTCCCTCGATTCATTGTCGTCTTATGCTGTTTCCTCTTTTATCGTTTTTCTGGAAAGCGTATAGCATATATTACAGAAATTTTGTAGCCTAAACTCAACAAAACCCAGGGCATTCCGTCCCTTGATGCAATCTCTAAAAGGTACTTGCGTACAGCAGCAGCATCGCAAGGACAAAGCCTACGTTGCCAGCGATAGAGCCTTTCGTTACGAGTGTTTTGCGGAGCGAGGCGGTTTCCGATTTATAGATTTGGGTATAAGCCTCGATATACTCAGGGGATTTTCCGAGGAGCCGCTCGGGGGGTGGCATCGCGTTGTGGGGATACATGTGCACACCGATCGGCACTGCCAAACCACCCAGAAGGATAGCAAATCCGGCAGCACAACCCGCCTGTTCGGGAGTAGGTATAAGCAAAATATCAGACCCTCCATACAGATCCAACCTTGCTCCTAATAAACATCCTCCGGCACAACCGAGGAGACACCCCGCAGTGCTCCCCAACCCTCCTAACAGGGACCACATAGTTTCTGACATACCTGACATATCGGCTTTTGCATCCGCTTTCGCCTGGGCTTGCACGGCATCCTGTTGTGCGAGACTGACAGGCATCGTGCCGAAAATTAGTAGGATTGCCATGAGAAGGACAGATATACGGAACATAGAGCATCTCCTTGAAGTGTTGCGAATTCGTAAATAGTTCGGTTTCCTAATTGCTATCTATTAGCAATATTATCCAGCAGTAGCATCGCGCCGACACCTAAGTTAGCGGTGATGGACCCTGCGGTTACCCATCTTTTCCGAAGCGATATTGTTTTGGATCTGTAAGCCTGAAGGTAGACTTCGATGTCGCTCTAGGGGCGGACTTGGATTATGAGGATATATGAAAATAGCGGTTGGCACTGTCAAGACCCCGCAAAGGATAGCACCTGTAATGGTGCAACTTTCCAGCGGGTCGTCAGAGATAAAAGATATACAGTTCGTCTCTAAACACCCACCGATGAGTAACCCGAATAAAAATCCTCCAGTCCCGCCAGCAGCACACCCTACGGTACTACCCATCAGGCCTGACGTAAACCACAAACTTTCTCTCATATCGCGGTTTACGTCCGTATGGGCATCGGCTTCTGCTTGTGCTTGCAGGGACTGCTGCTGCGCGAGACTAACAGGCATCGTGCTGAAAACCAGGAGCGTTGCCATGAAAAAGACGGGTATATGGGACATCAGGTTTCCTCTTTTATCTCTGTTCTGGAAGTTGAAATAGTCACGTCCACCTCATTTTCGGCAGAGATCAGTCCCGAGGCGATGAGGCGATGGAGTGTCTCTATGAGTGCGGTGCGCGTTAACCCATGCCCTTTTTTATTCAGGGTGACCTCAATATCGTTATCCATGAGATCAGCGACTGGAAATCGACTTTCAACGGTGGTTTCAAGTATCCAATACTCGCCGCGTGTAAATCTTGGTTCCATTATGCTTCCTCCTTGTGAAATTACCATTATGTTGACTTCGGTTCGTTTTGGGATGGTATCCATTTTTTCGCTTCAGCCGATTTGACTAAATCCCGCAAATAAAGCGGCGTCAGAGAATAATAAGGCTCATTTAGTTTTTCCCTGTTAAACACCAAGTAGTAGAGTAAAACATATACGTAAAATGGGTCCCACGCCTCTGGACCGAAATATTCGTATGGCTCAATCTCACTCATATTTTCGATCTCAAACGCTTCACAAAACGCCTCAAGCAGTTCATAGCCATCGTCACCGGCTATCCCTAAATCGTCCGCCAAGTGTGTATCTGGCGTGAGTTCTTCTTCTGAGACCCAAGTCTGTTCTGCTATCAAAGCCTTGACGCAAGTGTAAAGTTCGGGATTTATTTCTTCTTGAGGCTGTCTCTCTCCGAGAGTATTCCCACAGTGTGGACACCTGATAGTCTTTTTTCCTATCGCTTTTGCACAGTAAGGGCATTTCGGGCGTGAGAAAATTCCTATCACCAGATAAAGAAAATTAACAATAGTCGTAATACCGTCAAACAGAACCACGAGAATAAAAAGAGAAAGAATAAAAGCCTTAACAGATTCCATCTATATCTCCGCTCCGTTATTCGCGTTGGTTTCTGGGACTATATTCACTGCTTTCTAAGAAAACGCTTTTCTATCGCATCCTTGAACCGCGAGTGAAGGTACGAGTCCGGGAATTTTTCCAGAAGCTGCTTATATATCCGTCGTGCGGCAATTTCATCACCGAGTTCCAAATACCCCTCCCCAAGCATATACCACTCATACGCAAGGTTGCCACCGTGGAATCCACTTTGTCTGACTATCTCAAGGTGCGGTTCAATCCGCTCAAATATCCGTCGTGCGGCGGTTTCATCCCCCAGTTTCAGATACCCCTCCCCAAGTACATACAAGGCATACTCAAGGTTGCGGGCATACTCCTCACTTTGCAAAGTTATCTCAAGTAGCTCCTCAAGCTGTCCAAATGTCCGTCGTGCGGCGGCTTCATCCGCCAGTTCCAAATACATTTCCCCAAGGTTGGACAAGGCCTTCTCAAGTAAGGGATCACTGATCCTATTCTGCAAGGCTCTCTCAAGTCGTTCAGTGAACTGCTTCAATGCCCGTGGTACGGCGGCTTCATCTCCCAGTTCCACATACGTTTTTTCAAGGTTGGACAAGGCCTCCTTAAAGAGGAAATCATGGAATCCACGCTGTAGGGATATCTCAAGTAACTCTTCGTATTTGGCACGTGCCTCCTCATAGCGTGCTTGCTTGAACAGGATATAGCCCCAAAGGTAGAGGATCTCTACCTGATCTGACTGGAGTATCGCCGTTTGGTAACTCTCTTTGACGGCATCTTCGGCTTTGATATAAAAGGAAACATTCGCTTCCGTTTCTGCCACTTTGGCATAGCAAAAAGCGATACAGTATTTGAACTGCGCAACGTAGCTGACATCAATAACCTTTCTGGGGCGCGGACGAATTTTAAATGCTTGCTCATACTTCTCAACCGCCGCCCTATATTCACCCTCCCATCGCAGGGATTCCGCTTCAGCGTACAGATCGATGTACTGATTCGTCAGTGTATTGGACTTATACGGAAAAAGGCATCCACACCCGAGCAGCCCCAGCGTGAAAACGCCAACAACGCTTCTGCATAACATTTTTATCAAAACATTCATAGTGATCTCCGCGACAACCGCATCCGTGAACCCACCCACGTCCCATACCATTGAACTTGCAGATTCTACAGGACTTACGCAAAACTACAGAATTTGATTGGTGATTGCGCAATCGGTGCGGTTAGGAAACCGCACCTACCGGGGAAGTGCGTAAGTCCTATTAGGTTTACCTATTACTTCCGAGAAAGCACTTTAATCGAGGCTCAGATGAGACCGCATCTGATGAAAAATACCGTCCCACATAGCGGGGATCCCGAAGCAACATTCCAATCGGTCAGGGTCACCTGCCTCATTCAAACGAATAATAAATCTCAGCGGTGCTGTTCGTCTGGAATAATACGCGGCATCCACCGAGAGAATATAAAGTTGTTCGGGCTCGAGAGGTAACGCTTTTACTTTCTCTTCATAGCCGGATGGCACTTCCCCGTACGTCAGACACAATACAGGGGGTGCCAACAGCCACTGAAAGAGTCCGATAAAGAAATTATCAGCATCACGGTATTTTAATTCGAGTTCCCAAACCGTTTGCCCATTGTTCTGTATCGCGTCTAACTCCCATGGGACCTTCTCTTTAGAGAAACGATCCATTTTCTCAACTGTAATACGCCCAATGTGCGATCGTTCTTGAAAATATAGATCCTTATACATACAGACTGTCGGTTCCATCAACGCCGACCGTGGATCAATGGTAATAAATCCAGGAAGAGGTGTGCATCCAGCGAGAAAAAAACAGCTGATGAGAATGCCAATGAGCAGAATAATAACAATACCGATCCTATTTTTCATTATGTTCCCTCCGGTGGTATCCACCTTTTCACTTCAGCCGATTTTACTAAATCCCGCAAGTAAAGCGGTGTGCAACAATCAGCCTCTCTTAGCTTTTCTCTGTGAAATAATAAGTAATAGAGATCCACATACCCTTGAAACAGATTGCACCCCTCTCCACCGAAATATTCATAGGGATTAATCTCACACGTATTTTGGATATCGAATTCTTCACAAAACGTCTCAAGCAGTTCATAACCATCGTCACCAGCTATCCCTAAGTCGATTAATAACGTGTCTGGATTGAGTTTTTCCTCTGATATCGCGTAAAGTTCGGGATCCATTTCTTTTTGCGGTTTCTCCTCCGTCAAGGAACTCTCACAGTGCGGACACCTAATAGCCTTTTTTTCTATCGCTTTTGCACAGTTGGGACATTTCGGTGCCGAGAAAAGTTTCAAGAAAAGTTCGTAGATAGATATAATTATCGCTGAAAAAACAGTGACAATCAGAGAAATGAAGAGAAACAGAACCATCGCACCACAAACAAGGACAAAAACAGATCTTGAGATCCAGTATAAGAGGATCGTTGTGCATAATAGCACACCACAAACAAGGACCCAAAAAGACCTAACAGATTTCATCTATATCCCCACTCCTGCGATACAATTAAGGAACCCCCCCTCGTATATTCTCAGAAAATATACAGCCAACCCACCATGAGACCGCACCCCGCAGCAGCCCCAGCAGAGGCTGCTATCAGCTGTCTGGATCGCATTTTTTTGCTGTATGTATTGAGGTAAGCCTTGACATATTCAGGGTGCTTCCCGATCAATCTTTCAATCGGTGGGTGTGGCGGGGTGTTGTAGTGCTTAAGAAGCGCGAGAAAAAAAGGGGAGGCCCCCACAGCAATAAGCGTGCACCCCACCGCTTCTGGCATGTTAGAGTAGAAATCATCAGTGATGCACCCCGTCATCAGCCCAGACATCCCGCCAGCAAAAACTGATCCCATTCCCATGCCAAAAGGCGTAAGCACTGTCATAACCTTACCCGCATCCTTTTTCGCATCAGATCCCGCCTTAAGACGCAGTGCATTTACGTTTTCTCCCCCTAAAGGCTCTTGCGCGAAGGTCAGAAGTGGAACAACAAGCGTTAGTAAAATTATGAAAAAGCAGCCTTTGTTGATGTGTCCCTTGATTTCTGTCATCAGTTGTAATCTTTTCTTTGTTAAATTTTATTGTGTCAGGACTTACGCAAATTAAGCAAATATCGGACATTTAGACGTAAAAAGCGGTAATTTTCGTCCTTTAAACCCCCTAAATCTCCCTTATCAGGGGGACTTTAAGAGGGAATGCGTAAGTCCTATGTGTAATATAATCAGTGGAATGCAATTAGTAATACATCTCCAAAAGTATACGCCCAAACTGTTATGAGACCGCATCCCGCAGCAGCACCAGCAGAGACTGCTATCAGCTGTCTGAATCGCATTTTTTCCCTGTATGCATCAACGTAAGCCCTGACATATTCAGGGTGTTTCCCAATCAATCTTTCAATCGGCGGGTGTGGAGCGGTGTCATAGCGTTCAAGGGCGAGTATAATAGGTAAACACCCCGCAATAGTAAGTGCAGTGCCCCCAACATCTGATCCGACAGAAGGCACTGCGCGAAGCGTCAGCGCCAGACACGTTCCGCTAGCGAAAACTGATCCCATCCCCGTGATAAAAGGTGCTGGCTTTCTCATATCCTCATCTGCATCCTTTTTCGCATCAGATTCCGCAGCTTTAAGACGCAGCGCATTTACGTCCTCTACCCTTAAAGGCTCTTGCGCGAAGGTAAGAAGTGGAGCAATAAGCGTTAGCAAAATTATTAGAAAGAAGCGTTTCATTTCCCTACCTCCAAGGGACTCTACGACCCTCATTTCGTACAGTGTTCAGAAACTTTTCCATAGGACTTGTCCATTCTCAATCACAAGTTCTTGATGTCTTAGTTGTTAAAAGCATTTGCAACGACGACCAAGTCAAGCACGTTTACCGCTCCATCGCCGTTGACATCGGGATCGGTTTCCCCAAAAGCGTTAGCGACAATGACTAAATCCAAGATATTAACAACACCATCGGCGTTCACATCTGCTGGCGGAGAGACTTCTAACCCCGATTCGGATTTCAGATAAATCTCACCATCTAAATCTGCAAGCACATGCTCTGCGTCCCGAAG
>JAGWBV010000106.1:0-4347 GCA_021295715.1 Candidatus Poribacteria bacterium
ACCGATTCTCAACAAGATATGACCCTGCCTTTTGAAAAGGCAGCTTGAATTCTGAAATATTGTCCAAACTTTAGTATAGAAAGGACACGACTAATAAACGGAATATCAGCAGAAATTCCAAGTTCACGTCCTTGGATAAGAATCTTAATAACCTCTATCTGTTGCGCTGAAACAAAGATCGCGTCCGGGCTCAACTCCATTATTCGAGTTAATTGGGCGGAAAAGTCAGTATCACCCGTTTCAAAAATCTCCGTGGTCAGCACTTCAATGTTGCTATCGGCGAAAACTTCCCTATATATTTCTTCGCTATTCCGAGAAGCGAAGTCGACTGTATCTGATATCGTTGCTACCCGCTGGTATCCGAGTTTCTCTTCGGTCACTTTAACACCAATAGGAATCACGACATCCGTAGCGGGACTCGCTCGAAAGATAAATTCACGGCTTGTGCTAATTAGACTTTCATAGATTTTTGGTTATGCGAGCACGAGGTCTTTGAGTTTCATCAAAGAACGTCCGAGACAGTGATTCAAGAAAACTCCGAGCAGAGAAGCACCGAACTTATTGCTCATTCGGGTCTGAAGTCCCCACTGCGTCCGGGCACGCACCCGAGACACGCCGAACTGTTCAGTGAGTTGACCGATCGTCGTCTCAATGCGTCTGCGCACCCGAACTTGGAGTTTCCTGAAAGTCTTGGGATATTGATGCTTCTGATTGCTTCGCAGCGTTGGGAGCAAACAGGTATTTTCGGTTTCCAATAACGCCTCTTGGAGGGACCCCGAAATATACCCTTTGTCCCCAAGAAGCACCGGATACCTGCCCCTTTCAGACAGCAAAGGGAGCACGTCTCGGTCATCTATATTCGCTGAAGCAATCGCAAAATCAACCGGTGCTCGCGTCCCTGTAGTGATCACGTGCCCGCGAAACCCCAAGAACGTCCCGAGACTTTTCGTCGCACAGTGTCCATAAGTCGCAAGCGTCCCTGAAGCGTCGGTTTCCCATTTCAGATCAGACCTTGAAGCTTTGGCGCGTTTGAAGTCGCAAATCGGTATCGGGAAAGAGTCAACGATAAACACATCTGTCTTGGGAAGGTAGCCCGTCAATGCCCGACGCAGCACCTCGCTCGCCGTCGAAAGATTGCGTCTTCTGCGATTGAAGCGCGACCTTTCGGGTAAAGACCTGAAAACGGTTTCCAGTGCTGCTTTCAAGCGCGGATACCCCGTGTTTTCACTGTCTTCTGTCATGTATTCAAGCAGCCATCCGATAGCGAGAATGTCGCTGTCGGGACACTCCGGATTCCGACCGGGTCTGCGGTTCTCCGCATCGGGAAAGTGGGCATCATAAAGCGTTTTCATCATCTTCTGAACCACGCCTGCGACTGCTACGAGCATGCGCGGAACATTTTTCAGTTGTAATGCGTATGCTTTTAAAGTAGACTGTAACTCCATCCTTATGTCTCCTTTGGTTAGCTGAACTTATAGGATAACATAAGGATGGACATATTCAACCTAAATTCTATTTAGCACAAGGCGTTAATATGTATACTTCAATAAGACTTAAAAGATTGAAGTAGTGACACCTATCGTTACGATATGAGATATGATAAGTTTCGGTGTAAAATCAATTACGTGCCTCAGGAGTAACTGTCAGTTTTACCTGTTCTCCATCTCGTAAAACAACAACTTCAACGGGTACTCCAATTTTCACAGCATCAAGGGCATAGGTATAGTCGTAGATGTTAGCGATCTTCTGCCCTCCAAATTCCACGATAACATCGCCACCCTTCAAACCGGCTTTATCAGCGGGACCGCCAGCGCGAACCCCAGAGAGTTTAACGCCGGTGCCTTCCGTCGTATAGTCAGGAATCGTGCCAAGATATGCACGCAGCGTATCGCGGCTTCCTCCTTCTGACTGGCTCCGTTCGACCTGAACATATTCCGGACGTTCAGGGGTACTGATCACATCTAAAACAATACCATGTGCTAATTGAGAGATCCGCGCAAGTCCGTCATAATTGAGCGTTTCTATATCATCCGTTGGACGGTTATAGTCTTCGTGTCCACCGGTGAAAAAACTAAGCACCGGTACCTCTTTCGGGTAGAAAGCGGTCACGTCCGTCGGCAGATACGGATCGGTTTGTAATGTTAAATTAAAGCCGATGGGAACATTCCGCTTTTCAATGAGTTTCGTCCACATAGGTGACGAACCGATACCTTGTAAAATGAGTTTGTTTTCACGGAGTCGCCCCACCATATCGAAATTGACGTACGCCACTACCTTATCTAAGGGAACGATTGGATGGTTGACAAAGTGGGTAGACCCGATGAGACCAAGTTCCTCTCCCGACCAGAGAGCGAAGATAACGCCTCTGTTAAATTTTTCGGGATGTGCTTGGAACGCTTCACTGAGTGTCATCGCCAATTCTAAAACGACAGCGGTGCCAGAGGCATTATCATCTGCGCCGTTGTGAATCTGTCCCTCCTCATCTTTCCGAGCCAATGAACCGATTTCACCATAGCCGATATGGTCATAGTGCGCACCGACAACGATGTACTCGGTGTCATCTGTTAATTGTGGTGGGAGAAGCGCGATGACATTCTGATCGGTTTTCTTAACTTTCTCAACCGAAACGACAATCTTAATCTTGACATCGGGTAACGGAAATTGTCCAACGAAGTGTGGATTCTCTATATCAAGTTCTGATTGAACCTCTTTCAAATCCTTGCCGGATGTTGCAAAGAGGGCATTTGCCACAGTATCACTTATGGATGCAGCGACAATTCCAGAATCAGCAAGGCTACTATCGAAATCAAGCGGAATCAATTTACCCGTGTTGGGGGAGTTCGGACCAGCGACGACGAGAAATGCCTTCGCGCCGTGCTCCCGTGCCTGCATCGCCTTGTATCGAAGACCCGCATACCGATTCAGTTGTTGGCGACGTTCCGGGTCAACCTCTTCAGGGACATAGCGGAGGGCAACGACAATTTTGTCCTTCACGTCTAACCCGGTATAAACGTCATATCCTTCACCCAACTCGCCGGGGACGGTTAACCCGTATCCAACGAAGACAACTTCACCTTCAACGATACCATTACGCGAGAAAGAGAGCGGCTGAAAGTCCTGTTCCACGCTGAATTCTAATTCCTGTTCGGCTCCATGCGCGTGACGTGTGATGTAGAACCGGTTTTCCTCCGATATAATCCGCCTGCCTGCAGTGAATTCAAAGGTTTGCCCAAACCCTCGTAAGTAACTCACTTCATCACCGATAGGCTTGAGACCAAGTTCTTCAAAATGGGTGGCGATATGATCCGCTGCACGTTTCGCGCCTTCTGAACCGGTCATCCTACCTTCAAGGGCATCGTCGGCAAGCAATTCAATATGTTGACGGATACTCGTTTTTTTAATGGATTCAGAGTCAGCAACCGTTTGGATGGGATACCCGGGTGAGTTGTGGCTTCTTGGTGCGGATGTAACTGCTTTCAGTGCAGCTTCATGGTTCCAATCGGCAAGGTAAAGTTGCGAAACTTCTTGACTGTTCCGATTCGAGGTCCAGCACAAACGGCTGCCGTCCGGTGAAAAGACGGGTAGCCCGTCAAACCCATCAGTTGTGGTAACACGAACGGGTTCATGTCTACCTCTCCCATCGACGAGGTATAGTTCAAAATTAGAGAATCCAAGTTTGTTGGAAGCAAAGATAACGTATGCCCCACTCGGGTGGAAGTAGGGTGCCCAAGACATGCTATCGAAGTCGGTGAGTCGCCGTCTATTAGAACCATCTATCCGCATTGTGTAGATGTCGGCTTCGCTGCCGTCGGGTGTAAAGTGTCGCCAAACAATGTGCTCTCCATCGGGCGTAAAGAAAGGACCGCCATCGTAGCCCGGAGAATCCGTTAATTGGATTTGATCGGATCCGTCGGCGTTCATGATATAAATTTCGCCGAAATAGGCAGGATCGATTTCCAGTTGTTTCAGATCCTTTGCGGAGAGTTGGCTTTTCGGATATGCGTTCCGTAGCGAACAGAAAACGATACGTTTGCCATCAGGTGAATATGCGGCTTCAGCATCGTAGCCGGGCGTGTTTGTTAGTTGCCTGAGGTTACTACCCTCTCGGTTTGCCGAGAAGATGTCCATCTTTTCATCGTAATCCCAACTGTAGCGTCTTTCTTGTCCAGATGCCCGGAATTTCAATTCCTCTTCCTGCTTCGCTTTCGCAAAAGCATCGTGGTGGGTCGAAGCGTAAAGCACTTCATCGGTCCCTGGACGGAAGAAAGCACAGGTTGTCTTCCCCAAACCGGATGAGACGCGGTGTGTATCGCCTGTTAGTAAGTCTAAAAGATAGATTTGGTAGAA
>JAGWBV010000106.1:4439-14466 GCA_021295715.1 Candidatus Poribacteria bacterium
TCGTCAGCAAGACTTGCTTCTGTTCCATCTGACGGCGCGTGCTGTGCTTGCACTCCGTCTGTTAAGAAAGAAGCAAAAAATATCGCGTAGGAAAAAACGAGCCATTTGATATAGAGCATCTCAATCCCTCCTCTTATGGTCCGACCTTCTTATAAACGTGCACTAATGCACTTCGCATTTGGGCGAGTACGCCGCAAAATGGCACGACTACAAATCGGTTAATGCTATAGGTATTGAGCTGCTTTCTCTTTGAGGAACGCGAGTCCATCTGTCGCGAGACTTTCAGCACTCGGTGCGATGTCGCGCCAGATACAGGTCGCTGCAGCGATTTCCTTGACTGCCGGTGTAAACGATTCAATCACCAGCCATTTGTCGTAGTTCACCTCAGCGAGCGCACCGAAAACACCATCCCAGTCTACCAGTCCCGTGCCCGGAGTTCCTCGATCGTTTTCACAGCAGTGAACGTGATGTAAGTAATCCCCAGTGGCAATAATCGCGTCGGACTGATTTTTTTCCTCAATGTTCATGTGGAATGTGTCCAGATGCACTTTGAAGTAGGGGCTATCTACTGCTTCACAAAGTTTAACAGCGTCTTCGGCAATATTGATGAAATAGGTTTCAAACCGATTGAGTGGTTCACTTGCGAGCGTAACGCCGTGTTTTCCAGCGAATTCGCAAACATCTTGCAAACCTTCAACGCACCATTCCCATTCCTGTTCGTTTCTACCGCGTCCAACGAGTTTACCGACAGCACTATACATCGGTCCAACCAGTGTATCGGCACCCAATTCGGCAACAATCTCACAACAACGCTTGAGATAGGTTTTCCCATTTTCGCGAATCGCAGGATCTTCGTCAATTGGATTCCTGTCCCCTGCCATGATATTACATCCGATAGGTTCTAAGCCAGTATCCTTCAGTAATCCTTGCGTATAAGGGATATCCACTGTGTCTGGATCAAAGATGGGGATTTCGACACCATCGAACCTCATTTCGGCAACTTTAGGAATCAGGTCTGCGGTTTCTCTATCAAACTTATCCGCCCAGAGTAATAAATTTACACCAAACTTTGGCATTCTGTATTGCTCTCCTTATAGCTTAATAACATGGATTTATATGTATGCTATTTTTTGCAGTTTAGCACAAGTTGGAAAGCGTTTCAACTTTTTTGTGGTGTCGAGTAAGACTATTCAGTTTTTGACGACTCATTTTTTAAGATGGCATATCTGTTAGAAATCACTGACTTGATTTAAAAAGATATTTGGGTGCCAGCACTGTTAGCGATACACCGCGGGCAACCAGAAGCAGTGTCAGCGCACACCATAACCCATGATTCCCATAAGGCATCAACAGATAGACTGCGCTTAAGTAGAGCAGTGTTGACACAATTACAGAATTCCGTAAGGCTCTTGAAGCAGTCGCTCCGAGAAAAATGCCGTCCCAAATGTAGGCGGCGACGTTAATCACAGGCGCGACGATTACCCAAATCAGATACACTTCTGCACGTTCGACAAGCGACCTCTGATTTGTAAAAACATATAGCAATTGCTCCCCAAAGAATACAAAAATTAGCATAATCACACCTGCGAACAGAAATGACCACAGAAAGATGAGACGCGTCGTCCGTTTCAGACTTTGCAGGTCATGTGCGCCTTTGTACCTGCCGATCAAGCTTTCTGCGGCGAACGCAAGACCATCAATCGCAAACGACAGAATATAGATATACTGAAGCAAGATCGTGTTAATCGCGAGGTATGTATCACTCAAAGCCGCGGATTTCGCTGTGAAAACGGCATGACTAAACACAAGACAACAGGTCCTGATGAAAATGTCGCCACTGATACGTAGGAACCGCTTTAACTTGGACAGTAACAGTACCTCCCTGATATTCCAGCCTGTCAAGATACTTCTATAGCGTCTGAAAAAAAGCAGAATCGCCAATAGCACTCCGACATATTGGGCAATGACAGTTGCTAAAGCGACACCCTCTACCTTCATACCGAGTAACCGGACAAATACCAGATTTAAGACGATATTGACGAGGTTCACCACAATCGTCAATAGCATTGGGTAATGTGCGTTCTGTAAACCTAAAAAGACACCGTGTAGGGCGTGTAAGCACAATGTCGCGGGGGCAGCATAGATGCGAATATGATAATAGGCACGAGCGAGATGCTCTACTTCAGGGCTGGTATTGATGAGTAGGAAACTAATATCGGCAAGTTGCCACTGAAAGATAACGAGTAGCAGGCTTCCTATGAGACCGATGCATGTTGCTCTCAAAAATAAGCGTCCACACTCTGGTGTGTCGTTTTCCCCAAAGGCTTGCGCCGTCAATCCTGTCGTTGCCATTCGGAGAAACCCAAATCCCCAATAGATAAAACTGAAAATTACACCACCGATGCCGACCGCACCGAGGTAATGCTCGGATTCTAACCGCCCCATTAAAGCAGTATCCACCGCTCCTAAAAGAGGGATGGAAAAATTGCTGATGATATTCGGAAGGGCGAGTCGATAGATTTCTTTATTGACGTTTTCAGGTGTATGCATGGAAATGTCCGTTCCTGCCTCTGTCTTAGAGTCTACCCTAAATTACCCTGAAAGTCAACGGATATTCCGCTGACAGGGTCATTCAATTGTAGGTTTTTAGTGTGATATTTTTCACAGGTGTTAATACTTCAGATAAACAGAAGTCGCGTGACTTTTCACGCGACTTCTGCTATACTTCACCCTAAAAATTACCATGTTTTTGAGGTGAATCGTGACAAGCAGGATCGTTCAATTGTCCTTTTTGCAGGTGTTAACACTTAATATATGTCATGCTTTAAGACAAACCGCCGAAATTTTCGCAGCATTTCGCTAGATTTCGCAGCATTTTGATAGGAGGTAAAACCATGAACACAGAACACGATATGTGTCAAGCATAGGGAGCCTCCAGACCCGGTAGGGTTTGCTTGTAGGTTTCTGCGGATTTCTTCACGGTTTTGCGGCGTACTCGTCCAAATTTTGCCCATACGCGGCAAAATTTGTCTTTGCTTTACATTTGCAACCTGCATTCAGACATCCATTCCATAAGCCGTAAGGACATCAAAAAAATAAAGGGAATCATCCCTCAATACAACAAAGTACCAAATTCTGCTTATACATAGCAGGATTTGTGTCGCGTTACACTTTTCTTTGTAATTTCACGAGAAATTTAGTATACTATTTAACTAATGAAGGATAATACTTAACAATCCCAAGCATTTATGCTTGGGTCCAACCCCGTACCGCTCGTGCTTTATTATCAAAAAAGATTTGACGATGCCTTGATAATGTGGTATCATTAGAGTATCTCGTAGACAGGCATAACCAGCGTAGTCGCAAGGCTGCGTGCCTGTCTCTCACTGGTTAGGGGATAAAATACGGGAGACGAGATAGGCCCAATGATTCTATCACATAAGATAGCATTAGACGCTACGGACGACCAATGCGTGTGGTTTTCGCAACAATGCGGTTATGCTCGTTTTGCGTTCAACCATGCGTTATCCGACTACAACAACGAACCGCGTCCTTGGAAAGAACTCAATACTCGTTTCAATATAGCCAAGCGTGCGATTGATTGGACGCGCGAAATGGATCAGCGTGCTGCCTTGTTTGGTATAAAGCATCTTGGGGACGCTATAAGCCGTTGGAAAAGTGGACAAAACAGGAGACCGAAGAAAAAGAGACGCAGAAACCGTCAGTCATATAGCACCGACCCGAACACAGTCAAGGTAGAATGGAAACGTATCAGACTCCCCAAAATAGGGTGGGTGCGTATGTATCAGAAGTTGCGACATAAAGGTGACATTACAAAGGTAACCATATCAAGGATAGCACACCGTTGGTTCGTATCTATAACGGTAGATACAGGTAAACCGAATGCTCTACGAGACACACGTGGACTCCCTGCTATCGGTATAGACGTAGGAATCAACTCCCTGGCAACCCTTGATACAGGTAAGCAGTATCTGAACCCAAGGCCCCTGAAAAAGTATGAGAAGAAACTTAGGCGTGAGCAACGTAAGTTGAGTAAGAAAGAATATCTATCGAATAACTGGTATAAGCAGAAACGTAAAGTAGAACGTATCCACTATAAGATTGCGTGTATCCGAAATGACGCTCACCATAAAGCGACGACAGAGATAATCAATATGGCGAGTGTTATCGGGATAGAGACGCTCAAGATGACGAACATGCTTAGGAATAAGAACCTCGCCAAAGCGTTATCCGATAGTGCTTTAGGCGGATTTCTCTCTTTGCTCAAATCCAAAGCAGAAGTGCTTGGGGTCCCTGTTATAGAGGCACCACAATTCTATGCCTCAAGTAAGACGTGTAGCCACTGCGGACACAAGAGAAAAGCGTTATCGTTATCAGAAAGAACCTATCACTGTAGCGAATGCAGTTCTTCTATAGACAGAGACATAAACGCTGCGATAAATCTAAAGACCCTCGCCGTCGGGCAGACGGAGAGATAAAACGCTTGTGGAGTTTATGTAAGACCTTCACTTGCGGAAGGCAGTAAATTATGAAACAAGAACGGAGGAATCCCACTGCTTTAGCTGTGGGTGGTGTCAAAGATTGGTGTTATGCGTTTGCTGTCAAATCAATCGGATTCTGCGTATCTCGACTGCCGCGCTCGGTGACATTGGCTATAGGTGGATGGTTGGGGGTCCTTGTTTTCTGGTTGGCACCACAGCAGCGGGAACTGGCATGTGACCACTTACGAGGCAGTCTGACACTCTCAGATGAACGCCAAGTCAAAGTAGTGGCGAAACAGTGCTTTGAAAACTTAGGCAAGACTGTGGTAGAGTTCATGCAGTTCCCGCGTTTGAACCGGAAGCAGATTCAACGACATGTCACTTTTGCAGGAACTGAGCATGTGCAGCAAGCCCTGGCACTTGGGAAAGGGGCAATCATTCTAACTGGGCATTTTGGGAATTGGGAACTTCTGGCTGCCAGCATTTCCGCTACAATCGCGCCGCTTACACCCATTGTTCGTGAATTGCGTTCCCCCCGTCTAAACACATTGGTCTCCAGTTACCGGGAGAAAGCGGGGTATAGGACTATTGATAGAGATACCGGGGTGCGCCATGCACTTCGATGTCTCAAACGTAATGAACTGCTCGGTATTGTCGCCGATGTAGATACAGCCGTGAGTGGTGTTTTTGTCGATTTTTTCGGTAGGCATGCCTATACACCATACAGTCCAGTTGCTATTGCCCTGAAAACAGGGGCGGCGATACTGCCAACGTTCATTGTCCGGCAACCTGATGATTCACACCACGCAATTATCGAACCACCGTTAGTGTTGAAACGGACAGCTATGAGAGAGAAAGACCTTGTTGTTAACACGCAGAAATTCACAAAAATTATTGAATCCTACATCCGACGATATCCAGCGCAGTGGATTTGGATGCATCGTCGGTGGAAAACACAACCGTAGTAGAATCATTACACCCTTGTATCTCTGTCTGTTATTCTGCGTAATTTGTTGTAAAAATACGGAAGCACCTGTCGGAGTAACGGATCAGCCAATAGAAACCGTCCCGACACAGAAGGTGGATGGGTTTTTCACACAACATACCGAAGCAGGTGTTATCAAATGGACACTTGTTGGAGATACCTCAACGTTTCACGGAAGTTACATTGAAGTCCAAAATCCGACCGTTCAGATTTTTGAAGATGGCGTTGTTTCTATGACCTTGAATAGTCGAAAAGGCAAGCAGTTTCTCACGGGGAGCGAAAAAGATAATCTTCATCTCTCAGGGGATGTCGTCGGGGTCAGCGTAAATGGCACTTTATATAGTGAGATTCTCCATTGGCAAAACCTTGCCGGTAGGGTGTATGCCCCCGAAGAGGTCACACTCGTCCGTGGAGATTCCACATGGATCGGAACAGAGATGTTCTCGAATCCGACACTCAAAACCGTGACAATGGAAAACAATCAATTTGAACTTCACTCAAAAGATGAGAAATCACATGAATACGATCAAACTCCAATTGAACCCCGAGCTGAACAAAGATAGACATAAACACAGGTTTCAGTTTCGCAAATTTTGCAATTTTTGTGTGTATGCCAGTTTTCTAACGCTTTTTGTCTCTCTTATCTCCCTGACTCTCGGGGCGGAGGAGGCAGAAACAGAAGAACGTCTGTCACCCGCCGACACTGCGGAAATTCAAACGATAGAAGACACTGTAGAACAGAATGGAACTGCTGAAGATACGGAGGCTACACCAGCAACGACAAAAGAAATAATCACCGGCACCTCGAAAAGAATGGAGAGTTATGAGCAGGAAGGCATAACAATTCTTATTGACGAAGCCAAAACAGTCCGGCGTAATGAGGAAGGAATTGAAATCGGGTTTCTCAACGCTGATAAAATCACCCTCAAGCGCGATTTAGAGACTGGCGCAACAAAAGAAATCGTCGCTGAGGGCAATGTCGAAATCCGAGATCAGGATATCTTTGCTACCTGTGATCATGCTATTATGAATAACCTGACCAGTACCATTATTCTTCAGGAGAACGTTGTCGTCTTGCAAAACAAGGATCGGCTCGAAACTAAATTCTTTACTTTTAATCGGGTGACCGGAAAACAGACTGCCGAGGGAGATGTTAAATTTAAAGTTACCGTTGCACAGGCGGCACCAGTAGATTCAGAGACAGGTGAAAATACGGAAAACGGTGTAGACACTGCGGCAGAACAAACTTCTCCAACGACTCCTGAAGAGACAGGAGATCAGCCCCAAAGTGACGTAGATGCTGAAACTGATAATACTGAACCGGACACTGCGGAAGAACCTGCTGCAGATACTGAAGAAGTTGGAGATGTAGAGCCGGAAGAAGAAAGTGATACAGACGCTGAAGATGCTGAAGATACAGATTCTGAAGAAGAGACTGATACGGATTAGCGATTAGCGGTTGGCAGCCAGCGGTCAGTTAAGAGGTATCATCTAAAAAAGGGTTCTCTTACGACCCCTCAAAACCTGTAGTCCGTAACGAAGTGGAGGTGTTTTTGCTTGGGTGTTTCTTCAGATAGGTGAAATACACATAACAGTTCAAATCGCCTCGATTACTCCGCAAGGTAAAATTAAAAAATGGCAGTAGAACTACAAGCACACGGACTCGTAAAACGTTATACACGGCGGGGTCCCATAGTCGTCAATGACGTGAGCCTATCCGTCCAGCAGGGCGAGATCGTCGGTTTGCTCGGTCCCAACGGTGCCGGTAAATCAACGACCTTTTACATGGTGGTCGGACTGATTCGCCCGAATGCAGGAAGAATTACCTATGACGATAAGGACATTACCTTCTACCCGATGTATAAGCGTGCGAGACTTGGCATCGGTTACCTCGCACAAGAAACATCTATCTTTCGTAAACTGACGGTTCAACAGAACATTGAGGCAATCCTTGAGGTACAAGGCGTGCCAAAGTCAGAACGGGTACCTCGCATCCGCGAATTGACGGATGAACTCGGCATTTCAAATCTACTACCACGCAAGGCATATACACTCTCAGGGGGTGAGTGTCGCCGCGCAGAAATAGCACGCGCCCTTGCGGCACAACCTAATTTCATTCTGCTCGATGAACCGCTCTCTGGAATAGATCCGATTGCTGTGGCGGATATCAAGCAGCTCATCGGCCACTTGCGGAACCGCAATTTAGGTGTGCTCATTACGGATCATAATGCCGCTGAAACACTTGATATTGTTGACAGGGCGTACATCATTGTTGATGGAAGAATTACACTCGCCGGGACGCCCACAGAACTCATCAACAGTGAGACTGCAAGAGACCTCTATTTTGGACACAATTTCTCCTATCGGGTGGAATAGCAATCAGCAATTAGCAATCAGCAATCAGAAAGAGTGTGTAATTTCACCAGAAATCTCTTTACTGACGGCAGACGGCAGACAGCCGATAGCTAATAAAACGAGACTTGATGAAATGTACAAAGCGCAACTTACCCAATCACCCCAATTAACACAGAAAACGTCCATTACACCGAGGTTACAACAGGCACTTAAAGTGCTAAATATGCCGCTGCAGGAACTGACACAATTCATCAGTCAAGAACTCGAGCAGAACCCCTTCTTGGAACTCGAAGCAGAGGACGAGACAACACTCCCCGCCGAAGCATCGGATTCAGTCCCCGAATGGAATGAACCAGAAGAAAATCTTGATCGGGAAGATAGTACCATTGATATTGATTGGGAGACAGCTTTTGAGGACCGTGTGTCCGTTAGCGAGCGGATAAATTCCAAATACTCGGACGCTGACGAACTACAATCAGACCTGGCGCATGAATGTTCGCTCCACGAACATCTTGCTGAACAATTGGACCTTGCACCACGGGAGGTTATAGCTTCAGAAACAGAACGTGCCATCGCAGAGCAAATTCTCGGAAACCTCAACGATGACGGACAATTGGAGCTCAAACTGTTTCAAGTTCCGTGTGAATTCCTGCCCGACCTCGATGAAGAAGAGCTGTCAACAGAACTGCACATTTTTATTCAAAAAAAATTATCAGCAGCAACGGGCGATCTTAATATTCAATTGTCAAAAACTGCTACAATTGCTGTGAAAGATACACTGCCTCCTTCCGCAGAAAATCGAGGTATGCCTGCACATCGTGCATGGAAAATTAACGACAAAGATAACAAAAAGACATATACTATTCTATACGAATGTCCGCCAGACAGCCATAAGCCAGCACTTATCTTTTACCAACTTACATTGGATGATATTGCTGAAACTGTTGGCTGTGATACATCACTCGTTGAAACTGTTCTTCGTAAGATACAAGATAATTTTGAACCGCTTGGCATAGCGTATCGAGATATAAGGGAGGCATTACTGATACAGATTCGCAATTATGAATCGGCAGTTAGCCGTCAGCCATCAGCCGTTGGTAAAAAGACGGGAACGGAAGACGGAAAGGAAGGAGGGAGCACCGCTGACGCTTCCACGCTTCCACCCTTCCATTTAAATGCTGACAGCCAACACGCCATTCTGCCCCTTGTCCAAGAAATCGTTGAAAATCACTTCAACACTTTTTTGTATCAGCAATGGGATGGCATCGCGGATGACCTGAAAGTTGACATCACAGCGGTTAATGCAGCTGCGAAGTGGATAGGAAGATTATCACCTCATCCCGGTCGCTACTTCACGGATCCGGCGACTCGATCGCTCAAAAGATCCTCCGCAACGGAGATCATCACACCAGACGTGGAGATACAATACCTTAATGGAAAATATCAAGCTATCTCTGTGGACAATTACATACCACGCTTACAGATGAATCCTTACTATGTAAATCTGATGCGCAATCGTCCAGATACCTTGGATTCTGAAGCGAAAGAGTGGATAGAGAAACGGTATCGTGATGCGACAAATTTGCTCAGCAGCCTGGCACAACGAGGTAGCACGATCGCTCGGGTCACCGAAGCAATTTTTGAGGTGCAAACGGAATTTCTAACACAAGGCGTTAAAAGTATTAAACCCCTGACCTTGAGAACAATAGCTGAAAAAATAGGAATTCACGAATCAACCGTCAGCCGAGTAACGAGCAATAAATACGTCCAAACCCCACACGGCATGTATCCCCTTCGGTTCTTCTTCAGTAATGAATTAGCGACCACGCAAGGAGACGGAGTCTCCGCTAAACAGGTGAAAAATCTCATTCAAGAGATGGTTAATGCCGAGGTCCCCTCGAAACCGCTCAGCGATCAAGCGATCAGTAATGCCTTGAAGGTGAAAGGTATCTTACTCGCAAGGCGAACCGTTCAGAAATATCGCGATGAATTGGGCATTCCGACATCACGTGAAAGGTCTGCTGCCCGCGAGGATTCTCGCATCAACTGATTTTGGATTCGTCAATGTACCCACGCCTAAAGACTTGGGACCTGTTAAGAGCCTAAGTCTCGTGCTTCGTTCTTGTTTCTCGTTTCATAGAGGTCAGTAACCCGACGCTCTCCACGAAGGGTGCAAGCCACCCTA
>JAGWBV010000107.1:0-9028 GCA_021295715.1 Candidatus Poribacteria bacterium
CAATACTATCAAACTCAACTTGACACAGCACTAGCGGCAAGAAGGGTTGTTTCGCTGAGTAACTGTCTACATATTTTTCGACTTTACTATAATTTTCCTTAGCGTGAAGGGGGAATGCTCATAAAAAGGGGAGGGTGCTATACCGCACCCTCCCTTCAGTAGAAGCCTCGCTCAGGCGAGCGAGGCTATAGGAACAGGATGTGGCAATTACTCGCCACCACCACCGCCACCCTCGACAGTACCACCACGAATTTCCAGATTATTCGCCTGCATGTAGCTTATAATCGTCTGGACTTGGCTGATCGCATACGTGAGTGCCTGGTTGACCTTCGTGTCTACAGGCGGCGTTGTCTCATATTTTGCCCACAAACGGTTGAAGTAATCCAACGCATCGTTGAAATACGCATCGTCGCTATCGGCTAACACCATGTATGCCTCACCAATCTGCACGAGACCGAGATCGGCATACTTGCTTCCAGGATACGCTTCAATGATCTTCTGATACTCAGCAATAGCGGCTTCGACAGCAGGTTTCTGCTCGTCACCGCTCGCGAGTTTCGATTCATTCAGCAGTGTCGTTGCGACCTCATACTCGTAGAAAGCAAGTGCGTTCGCGGTGTCGTTGAGATAGCCTTGTGCTGTCGATTTCGACTCCGCACCGATACCAGGTGTACTGATCGCTTTCTGATAGTTCTCTATCGCCATCTGATAGAGACGGATCCGTTCCGCTTGCTCCAGATCTGTTTCGGAGCCTGCGTTGTAGTACTTGTTACCGATGTTAATGAGCGCATCAGCAGTGTACTGACTGTTCGGATACTCAGCGGCGAGAACTTCGTTCGCCTCAAAGAGTCGATCATACCAGATCTGTTTCGCGTTCTCATCGCCAGACTTTTCAGCGGCTTCACTGAGAAGCTGCGCACATGTCGAGATAGCATACAACGATTCAGCGGCACTCTTGTGGGTACTATTCACAGTGCGCACCTTCTCGTATTCCTCAATCGCTTTCTCAAACTGTTGCGCGGCGTAGTAAGATTCGCCGACATGATACTGCCAGAAAGCGGCATCGTTCGCACTCGGATAACGGCGTACCATATCACGGAAGACATCGCCAGCGGCAATGAAGAAGTTTACCGCTTTTTCAGACATCTCGCCGTCCATACCGACTTGCATCCGTCCGAGTTCAAAGTTCGCAGCGGCAGTGTAATTCAGTGCGGTTTCCGTGTTCTTACGGAGTGCGTCCGATTTTGGGAAGAGTCCTTTATCGACGTAACTCACGAACGTCGTGAGCGGTTGAAGTGCACTCGTCAGATCTTGTGGCAGTTTCACGCCAATACCGACAGAATAGTAAATCTGACCGGATTGGAACAGTGAATTCTGAACATACGGGATGACCGTCTGTTTGTCCGCCTTTTCAACCGGCGCTGCGATCGAGGAAACTTCAAAGAAGGTGCTTGCGGCGTTGCGACTTGCATCGATGTAGGGTTTCAGGTCTGTGCCTGCCTCTGTAGAGAAGAGGGAGCGCGCTTTGTCGGAATAGAGGAAACCGAGGTTGTATTGCGCAGCGGCTTTCTCTGCCACACTCGCGTTCAGATTTCCTTTCGTCCGATCAAGGGCTTCAACCGCTTCGGTGATTGCTTCATCCAAACGTCCCAATTCCACGTAGAGTGTCGAACGGCGGATACCCGCATCTGCCACCATTGAGGCGACATTCGTGTTGTCCGAACCGCTATATTCTCCGATAAGGGTTTGGAAGGTTTCCAATGCCTTAGACGGCTGTTTCAACTGGTCTTGATAAATCAAGCCTATCCGATAGTGGGATTGCGCTTTGACGAGATCGTTTTCTACTAACTCAATGGCGTTCTGATAACTCATCAATGCGTCCTGATAAGTTTTCAGTTGTTCCTCTTGGGCAAATGCCATTGCGAAGTAGGAACGTCCCTTCATGTCTGCCTCTTGGGTGTTCTCAATAATGTACTGATACTCTTGCACCGCTGCGGCGTGGTCACCGAGGGTTCCGTTGAGTTCAGCAAGACGGGAGTGTGCTTGGAAGATAAGCGACTTGCGTGCCTCGTCTTCGGTCTGACCCTCTAATGCTGTAACCGCTTTGAATGCGTCTGCAGCACCTTTGTTGTCTTCGAGTCCGAGCAACGCTAAACCGGCAGTGTAGTTAGCACTGATGAGGTTATTCGCATCCTCTGTCAGTGTCGATACTTTTTCCGCGGCACTTACAGCGTTCTGGAGACTCAACTGCTTGCTGCCTGCATCCGTCGCGGATTGCGCGATCTGATAATGACAGACTGCTGCTTGATACTGTGCGTTCGGTGCAAGTTCACTCTTCGGGAAAGTTTGCACGAAGAAGAGATACTCCGCCAGTGCTTCATCATAGCGTTTCGCACTGTAATAAGTATGTCCGATCTTCAGTTGTGAACGGCTGCGCGCCTCTTCCGGGGCACCTGTGTTATCAACAATTCGCTTCAGTGAAGCCACGAGTGCATCGATATCCACCTCTTCACCGGTGTTTTCAATGGCGGTGGCTTTAATCAAGTCGATATGCCCGAGTGTCTTGAGAACGAGATCATTGTCACTGGAGGCATATTTATCGTTTGCTTCGTCAGCGAGTTGCAAGATGAGGGGCCATTTTTCCGCAGCGTCCTGCTTTTGTGCAGCATCGCGATAGGCAAGTGCCAAGCCGTAATACGCTTCAACAGCGTTCGGGCTATCGGCATAGTCGGAAATTACGCGTTTGAACGCCGTTTCGGAGGATTCCAAGAGTGCCGGATTTTCAGAAGCGGCTTGGTAGTAGCAAAGCCCGACGAGGTAGAGCGCATCGTCTGCGTATTCACCCGTCGGATTCCCATCGACCACAGCTTGATACTGGGTGGCAGCTTCTTCAAACCGTTCCTCTGCACGGAGCAGGTCAGCGAGTTTAATCTCTGCCAACGAACGGTTATCAGCATCGGCAAGCTTGTCTAAAATGCTGTTGTAGTAGTCAATCGCTGCCTCTTGATCGCCTTCCTTGACATGGCTATTGGCAACAAGAAGGAGTGCGCGTTCGTAGTATTCACTTGTGTCAGGAATAGATGCGTAGCGGTCGCGTGCTTGCGTCCAGTCACCGAGCATTTCGTGGGAAAGTGCTTCGTTCATGATACACGCTTCGACCTGAGCGACACGCTCACTGAAGTCATCGTAGCGTTCCTGGGCAACCCCTGGGAGGAATGCATCGTCAGTAAACATGGTGATCGCTTCCTGATACGCCGAAACAGACTTCCCGAGGTACTCCATATTGAAGTTCTCGCCAGCGTCGCCTTCCTGATAGCCTTCAGGTTTCGCGGCTTCGTAGTAGGAACGTCCTTCAAAGAATTTACCCATCAACTTGACGAGATGGAACTTCGGTAATGGACGGTAATCCCACAATTTCGCGTATTCTTCAGCCGCTTCAACGAACTGTTTGAATTCAGTCCGCTTGATGTCAGCGAAACGGAGTTGAACCTCAGCGGCGAGGATGTCGAACTCGTTATCGTTTTTGTTCTTCTCAATAAACTCGCGTGCAATTGATTCCAACTCGTCTTTGCGTCCGAGATCATTGAGTGCCCAAATTGCGCCGTAGAGCGCGTGCGGAGCAACGGGATCCTGCGGATAGTTGTCAACCGTTTTTTGATACCATTGCAGTCCGAGCTCAAGCGTTGCCATTCCGGTGTCAGTGTCCCCAGCCTTTACCTGATCGCTACCGAGTTTGTAGTAGGCTTCACCGATCTGGTAGGAGCAGTAGGGAATAAAATCAGTCGCTTCTTCGTGTTCGTTGATAACACGTTGGTACGCTACTGTCGCCTCACTCCAATTCTCTAAGCGGAAATGACTATCGGCGATACCGAGTTTCGCTTCAGCGATAAAGTCGCTCTCCGGGTATCCTTCAAGGAGCGTGTTATAGGCGACAATGGCGTTTTCATAGTCCCCTTGATCGAAATAAGTACGTCCGATGGCAGACTGAATTTCTGATTGCAGTGTGCGGTCTGCGGTGTTTTGGAGTGCCAACTCGTAGTTCACGCGTGCGTTGTCATAGTCCTTCTGACGGGCGTAAATCGCGCCTTGGTCGAAGTATGCCGCTGTGACGTATTGGCTTTCCGGGAACTGCGTGATGAAGTTGGTATACCGACCGATTGATTCATCATCCCTACCGAGTTGGTTCAAGCTATAAGCGGCTTTATACATCGCTTCGGCTTGCAGATCCGCGTAGTTCTTGAACTCCTCTGTAGCGATTTTATCGAATTCCTGATACGCCTGCTCGTAGTTGGATTCGTTGAGGAACGATTGCGCGATCAGGTGCTGTGCATCATCTTTAAAATCGGAATTTGGGAAACCATCGAGCACAGCTTTAAATGCCTGTCGGGAGTCCTCGTAGTTCTGCAGTTTATAGTTCAGCTGCCCGATAGCATACCAAGCGTTTTCGACGAAAAGGCTGTTCGGGAAGTTCTCAATAAGTTGTGTGAACTTCGGTTCCGCCAATTCAAACTGCTCTGTCCGATAGAGGATGTGTCCCCAAAGGTAGGTTAATCCCTCTTGGTGTTTCGGAATGGTTGCCGTCGGAGCAACCTTTTCAATGTACTCAGTCGCAGTGTCGTAGTGGTTCAGATCACCTGACTGTTCAGCGAGACGCGAGTAGCTGACTGCGATCTTATAATTGGCGAGGGTCGGGAAATCCTTGTCAATAACTTCGGTTTTCACGCCGCGCTTTGTTGATTCTTCGAGTGCCTCAGCATACTTGTCAATTGCGCCTTCATAATCCGCCTGTCCATACAGATCTTCAGCGGATTGGAAGAGTTGTTCCACCTTCTTCGAGCTACCCATCATAAAAGGTGAAAGGAGTGCAACTATTAAGGCGAGACCACCAATAATGCCCAAAATCCTTGGGTTCATTCGTATTCTCCTTGTTTACGTCGTGCACGCTAAAAACGCGCCCACGAGATTAAATGCTAAACTAACTTCAAACACTTTTCAATCTGTAATAGCAAAAAAGCAAATTTGTATAAATTCTACACAGGTGCCACCCCTACGGGGTTGTGTTGTGTGTTCTACGTTCTTCTACATAGATGTCGCCCCTATGGGGCTTCTGGCAACTGATAACTGACCGCTAATACCTACAACTCTCTGGAATCGTAGACTTCTGAAATAGACAATGTTTCCAATGGTACATCCAACAATTTCTGTGAAAAGCCTTTAAATCTGCTCCACTTTCGTTCATACTGTTGGAGTGCGTGCTGTCCTGCATCCATACCCTGCAGCAAGAGCAGTGTGTACCTGCTTTCGGTTAATACATCGCGACCCGTGAGACGTGCCCAGAACGCACCCTGTGCCGGAATTTCGGCATAGGCGAGCAATTCCGAGTCTATGTCTAACGCGACATTCGGGACTGTATCAGAATCGTTCTCTTGAAGTGCGGTGTAGATATATCCCTCTGTCATCGGTTCATCGGTGAATAGCCAGACATCGGAACCTGAATCAATAGCAGGCGTCTCTGTGGGACGCCCACTACTAACATTTCGACGAATGCCAGCCGGTTGGGTGCCGGTTTCCGTATCCTGTTTGATAGCGAGTGCCGCGGTAGGTTGAACTGAAGTAGCGGAATCGGCAGAGAAGAACCGAATTTTCGCCGCTGCATACAGGCGACCCAGCACATGGCTACCGTCATCGTGTGTCGAGACTTGGATAAGCATAAGCGGCGCAACAACTAACATCGTCAGCGTTAATCCGAAAATGTAATACGGGAAAGCGTGTTGTCTGATGGAGAGAAACCCACCCAAACGGGAATGATCAATACCTCTATGGAGTCGGGTGAGTAGATGCCATCCAAGACGCGTAGCAACTGCAAAGAGCCGTTGATGGAAGGCAGTTGGCGCACTCTGTTCAATACGGTGTTGAAGTCGCGTTGCAAATCGGGCGTAATAGGCATCGGATGCCTCCGGTTCAACGTAAAAGTTTTCGAGGAGGTGGTTCGTTTTCTTCAGGTCTACGACTTCTCGTTTGCACGATTCACAGGAGCGGAGATGCAATGCGACTACGCTGTTCTGCTGTTCGGAAAGCGTCCCATCTATATAGTCAGATAAAAGGCGTTCTATTTTGTCACACTTCGATCTCATTGATATTCTCCTCGAGATTGTGTGTTTCATACGTCTGTAACCCACGACACTTAACTAATTTCGGTTACCAAGATTTTCCTTTGGATCGAAACCTAAATGTTACTCGCATCTACGTAGGGTTTGAGCAAAGTTCGGAGTTTTTTGCGTGCATAGTGCAAGCGGGAGCGGACTGTGCCTTCGGAGCAATTGAGGATTGAAGCGATCTCCGCGTGCGTTAACCCTTCAAATTCATGAAGAATAACGACTGTCCGATGTTTCAGTGAGAGACTATTGACTGCCTTTGTGACATGGTGTCGCAGTTCCGCTTTTTCAGCATAGGCATGTGGGTCATTGGCGATCTGGGCGCGGTATCGCGTGACCGCCTCATATTCCGATTCCGATGCTGTTTCAAGTGTAGACGCTCGCTGCCGCTCTCTACGTTTGACAAAGTTCAGTGCTTCATTGACCGCTATTCGGTAGAGCCATGTCTCAAAAGCCGCATCCTTCCGAAACGTCCGGATTGAGCGGTACACCTTAATAAAGGTCTCTTGCATGACATCGTCGGCATCCGTGTGGTTTTTGGTGATCTGCATCGCGAGACGGTAGACCATCCGCTTATATTTTTCCACCAACGGTGCCAATGCTGTCTCGTCGCCTTCACAAAGATCGGCAATGAGCAAGGCTTCAGTTCTTTCCACCGAACTTTCTCCTTTAGGTTTCTAACGGATTAATGGGTTAGACAACGCCTTTTTGAAAACCGTTCAAAAATTTTTGGTTATGAGTTATCGTTTATCTGTTTTCAGATGTATTATAGCATTATTTGAAAAATTGTATAAAGAAAAATTTGGCTATTGGGGCGTTCGCTACGCTCACTGGTAGCGGTTAGGGCGTTCGCTACGCTCACTTTTAGGTGTTAGGTGTTAGGTGTTAGGTGTTAGGGCGTTCGCTACGCTCACTTTTAGGTGTTAGGTGTCTCTTTGCTACTTGCTAACCGCTAAAAGGGTTTAAAAGGGTTTCTACGAAATCCGCCCTAATCGCTAATTACTGATTGCTAAAAGGGTTTCTACGAAACCCGCCCTAATCGCTAATTACTAATTGCTAATTAGTTCTGATGTTTTTTTGTAAGTTGATTAACATCTTTTTTATGTAAATGACCACATCCACTAACTCGGTATATTGATCGACATTGATATATTTGAGGTCATGGGCAAGAAGGATGAGATACTCTGTTTCACTTGCTGAACCCATTGCTATCTGAAGGAAACGGGCGAAGTCAGCAGGACTCTTTCTTCCGCAACCTTCGGCGATGTTTGTTGGAATCGAAGCACAAGCGCGGCGAATTTGACTTGTGAGTCCATATATTTCTTCACGAGGAAATTGGGCGGTTAGTTCGTATATCCTCAAAGTTAAACCATGAGATTTTTCCCACACCTGCAACCTTCTGAAGTCTCTCATATTTATTTGTAAATGATTTTCGGTTAATAGTGGTTAGTAATTTGGGTGGTAATACTCCGTTCACTTTTAGCCGTGAGCCGAATCGCTAAAAGCATTCCGAAGGAATGCGCCCTAACCGCTAATTGCCAAACATAGAAAAAAAGGGCAACGTATTGAAAATACGCCGCCCTCTTTGTCGAAATAGCCTCAATTTTACTCTTTACCCTTGGTTACAAAGGTTACACTGACATCAGTCGAATTGCCAGCGGCATCTGAGACTTTACCTGCGATAACATAGGTCGTCTCGTTGCCAATCTCTTTACCTTTGACAAGTTCGAGCGTCGCTTTGTTGCCTTCAACTTTGCCAAGCCAACCGACATCGTCGCCGGCTTCGGTCTGCAGCGCGACGTTACCAGAAACGTCTTCACTGAACTCAAGTTCGATCGCCGCGGCACTGTTAATAGCTTCGGGATCGACATCCTTGTCACCATCAGAGACGGTGCCGCCAGTGACTGTCGGCGGATCGGTATCCGGTGCTGTGACCGTATAGTTCAATGCTTGGGTGCCATCAGCCCACGTGATCGTCAATGCGAGCGGACCAGGGGTGAAGGGACCTGTAATCGTCGCTGATTTACCTGCGACTGTGACAGTACCGGCACTTACCGTGACATCCGCGGGTGCGTTGTCAAAGGTAACCGTAATACTTCCATTCGCCGCAATTTCGCCACCCGGCGGGGTTGCGCTTACGAAGTTCGCTGGTGCAGCTTCTTCTTCTGTTTCATCATCGCCACCACAGCCGACTATCAGTGACATGGCGAATAAGCCAGCCAGCAATAAAGCGAAGGTTCTAAACAATTTTGTCATTAGAGTTAACTCCTTAAATTGTAAAGTTTATCAAAATACACCCTTTCAGTAGGGCGTCCTAAAACTTTCGGTCCTTTCCCATAGACACTCACGAGAGCACTTGGGAAAGTCGGTTTCGGTTACGCTGCTGATTGTACAATTCAGCAATGCCCTTGAAACCTATGATCATATTCTCGTTAAGTCAAGTAACGTAGGGCTATTTCGTTTGTTGTTCTCTCCGCAATGCGTAAAGAACAAACCAACACGTTGAGAACAGAATTTCGCGGGGGCAGTTCACAGAGTAAAACACCATTGGATTGTTGCACCCCTCGCCCGAAAGTCAATATCTAAACGAGTACCTTAAAGTTTAGCAAAAATTGCAAACTTTGTAAAGGTAAAAATTACGGATTTGCCCAAAATTATATGAAAATTAGTCTCTTTTGTCAAGAGAAAACTTCATTTTTACGTAAATTTACCATAAATTTTAACGTTGTCAAGAAAAAATTTGGTACATGTACTCGTAAAATCAAGTTTAAGGACATTATATAGTATATCACAGATTGAAAAAAAAAGCAAGATTTTTTAATAGCAGTTAGCGGTTAGCAAGTAGCAAAGAGGCACCTAACACCTACCAGTGA
>JAGWBV010000107.1:9412-19911 GCA_021295715.1 Candidatus Poribacteria bacterium
CAGTGAGCGTAGCGAACGCCCTAACACCTAATTGCTACTCCTCAAACAATCCCATCTGTTCGCTCGTTGCGCCGCTCGCATACGTTTCAAGCCGTTCTGGATGCGTGAGCACATCAATCACTTTGTCTACCTCGGTCGGTGCGAAAGGGAACGCACCCGTCCGTATCAACTCTTGTGGTCCCTCACGTTGCGTGTGCGTTGTATCCCAGCGACATGCGAGCACCGATCTATCCTGACGTTGCGCATACCGTGCTGTATGCATCGCACCGCCGGTCTTTCGCGCCTCAATCACAATGGTTGCTAGAGAAAGCCCGCTGATAATGCGGTTTCTCTGCACAAGGTTGCCCGGGGACGGGGTGGTCGGGAATGGGTGTTCTGAAAACAGACAGCCATGCTCATAAATTTTCACAGCGAGTGGATTGTTCCGCCCCGGATAGATAGCAGACAAATCCGTTCCCACAACGCCAATCGTTTTTCCCATACCCGCGAGCGCACCAGAGTGTGCATACGTATCGATACCCGTTGCCAATCCACTGACAACCGTGAATCCGGCGAGAGCGAGTTGCGTTGCCAGTGAAAGCGTCAGTTCAATTCCCTCTATGCTCGGGTTCTGACTCCCCACAATTGAGACACACCGATCGCCGATGTCCGTTAACGTGCCGACGCTACAGAGAATTCCCGGGGCATCGGGTAAATTTTTGAGGGGTGCCGGATACTCTGGATCTTCAAGACACGTTACTCTGACATCCTGGTCTTTGAGGGCATTGAGTCTCTCACGAAAGGTCGGAAAGTTACCGGAGACTGTGAGTATGCGAGATGCGAGAACGGGGTTGAAGGAGGGTAATCGTGCAATTTCTGGGAGTTCCGCTTCAAAAATTGCCTGCGCACTGCCGAAACGTGCTATCAACCGTCTAATCCGCACGCTACCGAGTCCCTCAACGGAGGCAAGTGCCAGCCAGTATTCAAGAGCGGTGTTCTTTTTTTCCGAATGTGTCATATCCATTTGCATTTCGAGAACGTATTTCCTGTATACCTTAATATATAAGGAAGTATAGCATAGTATGAGGATGGATGTCAAATCTGTTAGGACCATAGGTGTCAATTTTAAAAAATCGCATCGCAGCAGCATTGCTGATCGCTGGCTGCCGCAAAAACAAATTGACACCTCTTTCTAATCAAGGTATACTTTAAGTGCAGACAATCGAATGAGGAGAGAAAAATGCAAAATACTCCCATACGCCTGCTCTCGGCAAATGGGCTTAGCCGGCATTATGGTGGGGTCATCGCGTTGTCCGAAGTGACAATGGCTGTACACCCCGGACAAATCTTCAGCTTAATTGGACCCAACGGTGCGGGGAAAACGACACTCTTCAACTGTGTCACGGGTTTGGATAAACCAACGTTTGGCAACGTTGATTTCTTGGGAGAATCCATTACGGGACTCCGTCCAGACCAAGTCACAAAACTCGGCATCGGCAGGACCTTTCAGAACATACGACTCTTCGCAGAACTCACAGTTCTTGATAACGTTAAAATCGGTAGGCATCCCCGCACGAACAGCACGTTTGTTGGGGCAGTCTTCCGCACAAATTGGGAAAAAAATGAGGAAGCGGAGATCGCCGAACGCGCACGCGATATGCTTGAATTTGTCGGATTAGGTGACATCAGCGACCAGACAGCAGGAAACCTCTCCTACGGCGACCAACGACGTGTCGAAATCGCCAGAGCTTTGGCGACTGAACCGAGACTCCTTCTCCTCGACGAACCCGCCGCCGGAATGAACCCTCAAGAGACACAGGAACTTATCGACCTTATCTACGCGATACGAGAGCGGGGTGTCACCGTGCTTCTCATCGAACACGACGTAAAACTGGTGATGCAAATCTCCGATTGGGTTACCGTGTTAGACCACGGTGAAAAAATCAGCGAAGGGATACCCTCGGACGTACAGAACGACGAACGCGTCATTGAGGCATATTTAGGAACAGCGGAAGAATAGTTATCGGCAGCCGACAACCACTTAGGAATAACAATGCTTGAACTTCGAAACATTCATACCTATTACGGAAATATACGCGCCGTTCGAGGCATCTCTATCTCTATCAATGAGACGGAAATGGTCTGTTTGATCGGTGCCAACGGTGCCGGAAAATCGACAACACTCATGACAACATCCGGGATACACACCCCTGTTGAAGGCAGTGTGCATTTTGATGGCAACGACATCACAACAACATCCGCAGAAGAACGCGTCCCCCTTGGTATCTCACAGGTCCCGGAGGGACGGCTCATCTTTCCGGATATGAGCGTCCTTGAAAACCTCGAACTCGGTGCCTATTCACGGAGCGACAAAAGTGCCATCAAAGACGATTTAGACAGGATCTTTCAGTTCTTCCCTGTCCTACAGAATCGGCAGAAACAGCGTGGCGGCAGTCTCAGCGGTGGCGAACAACAGATGCTCGCAATCGGACGCGCCCTGATGTCCAAACCGAAGCTTCTTTTGTTAGATGAACCCTCCTTAGGACTTGCACCGCTGATCGTCAAACAGATTTTCGAGATCATCCAGCAGATTAACGCCGACGGCACAACCATCCTCCTTGTCGAGCAGAACGCGCAAATCGCACTGCAAGTGACCGATAGAGGCTACGTCATGGAGACGGGTGAAATTACAATTGAAGGCACCTCTGCCGATCTGTTAGCCGACGAACGCGTCCGCCAAGCTTACCTCGGAGAATAAAAATAGGTTTGACACCCAAGCCCAAATATGATTTACTATACGCGAAGGAGAGACACCATGAGACGATACATTTTACTCTCACTCCTCTTTTGTGGGATCGCTTCGCCTGCACTCGCTGCGTTGACAGATACTGACTTCGACAAGATCCGCTTAATCGTCAAAGAGGAAGTCAAGAAAAAGATTGAGAGTTCCGAGGCACGCATGAAAGACTATATCAATACCAAGATTGATGGCGTTGAGGGACGTCTGAATACCAAAATTGGTGCGGTTAATTCCAGAATTGATAGCGTTGAGAAACAGATGACGTTCCTCCTGAATGTCATCTATGGATTGATTGTCCTCATTATCGTAGCTATCGGGATCCCACAAGTTATCATAGGGTGGCGGAGCAGATGGGACAGCTCGCTTGAGAACCGGGTTGAAATACTTACACAGGAGATTGAGGCACTCAAACGACAACACATTGTCAAACCCTAAAAACAGATGTATCCAACAATTATTGATTTCGGTCCCGTCGGTATTCATTCTTACGGGTTGATGTTAGCCACGGCGTTTATTACAGTCGTCTTTGTGATACAATCCGAGTTGAAACGACGGGGTTTTGTTGCAGAACTCGCCTCGACGATCGTTATGGCTGCGGCGATCGGCGGCATTGTCGGTGCGAAAATCTATTCTGCGTTACTCGACGGCCAGATCACTTTCCGAGAACTCTTCTCAACGAGCGGGTTGGTCTGGTATGGCGGTTTTATCGGCGGGTGTCTCGCTGTTATTATCGTCGTCCTCCGCTCCCCGAACCCGTTTTTACCTACAATTGACATCGTCGGTTCGACAGTCATCCTTGGATACGGTATCGGTCGGATCGGGTGTTTACTTGCGGGTGATGGTGACTATGGGCCCCCGTCGGATCTACCCTGGGCGATGGCGTTCCCTAACGGGACTGTTCCAACCGATGTTCCTGTCCATCCGACGCCTATATACGAAACGCTCCTGTCATTCACATTTTTCGGTATTCTTTGGTCGCAACGCCGTAAACTTGAGGACGCGCCGGGTGCTCTGTTTGGTGCGAGTCTTGTCGCGTTGGGGGTAGAGCGGTTTATTGCCGAGTTTTGGCGGATTACGCCGCGCGTACTTGGGTGGATGTCAGCAGCACAAGTTTTCAGTATCGTTGCATTTATTCTCGGCATTGTGCTCATTCTCTGGATGCGCAACCGTCCTCGCATGGCGGAAGCCGAAGTGAACAATCTCACCAATGGAACGGCAGAAGGCGAAGATAGGAAGTCGCGTCAGCGGAATAGGCGAAGTAGACGCCGCCAGCGACGGTAGCAGCCCAGTGGGGCAAAAGGTGTATAGAAACCGCGACCATCATATCCTAAGTCCCATCAAGGGTTTTTGATAGGGGGTTTCCCTAATTTCCTCAATTTCTTCAACAGGTGTATAGGAAATGTCGCATACCTAAAACGCAATCCCCAGCGAGGCGACATTTTTGTAGAAACCGCGACCCATCATATCCCAAGTCCCGGAGGGACGGCATTTTTGTAGAAAACGTCAATGAAAAAGAATCAAGCCCCAGCGGGGCGGCATTTATATAACTACAAGGAACCATTATGAGCAGCACATACACCCAAATCTACATACACATCGTTTTCGCCGTCAAAGGCAGACAATCCCTCGTTCCATATGTTATCTGCGTTTCTACACAAATGCCGCCCCTTCGGGGCTAAACTATGGTCTTCCGTTATCAAAACCTATAGACCTTTATATAAAGTGTAAATATATAAAGGTATAAAGGACGCACAACGTGCAAACAAAACGTATTTGTCTCTGGTCGGGACCTCGTAACGTCTCAACTGCAGTGATGTACGCCTTCGCACAACGCAGCGATACCGAGGTCATTGACGAGCCCCTCTACGCACACTACCTCTATACAAAATACGACGCACAGGCTCTCAAGAGTACGCATCCGGGGACAGCAGCGGTGATGGCATCCATGTCAACAGATAGCGCGCAGGTCATCGAAAAGGTGATCCTCGGTCCCTGTGAGAAGCCCGTGCTTTTCATGAAACAGATGGCACACCACCTCATCAACATTGACCTAAGTTTCCTCGAACACACACACAACGTTCTGCTCATCCGAGATCCACGAGAAATGCTCCCCTCTCTTGCAAAGGTCATCGGAACACCCACACTCGCCGACACCGGACTTAAAACACAATATGATCTCTTAACCGACCTACGCGCCGCGGGACACTCTCCGCCGATTCTCGACGCGCGACTCTTATTGGAAAACCCGTCCGATGTTTTATCGCAACTCTGTGAGCGGCTCGGATTACAATTTGAGCGTTCAATGCTGTCTTGGGAGGTGGGTGGAAATCCTGCCGATGGTGTGTGGGCACCGTATTGGTATCAGAACGTGCATCGGAGCACAGCGTTCGCGCCGTATCGTCCGAAATCGGAGCCGTTTCCGCCGGAATTGGAAAACGTATTTGCCGTGTGTCTGACATATTATAATGCTCTGTGTGAGGAGGCGATTGGCGTGTAGACATCAGCTCAGAACAGAGCCATTCAGAATCGGGGTTATAAACCCCTCCCACAAAAGCAAGAATCGGGGTTATAAACCCCTCCTACAAAAAGGGTTCGTGACAATTGAATGGCTCTGAGCTCAGAAAAGTATTGCTTGACATCCAGCTCCGACTTCTGTATAATATGGTAGAGGAGGAATTTCCATGGCAAATCATTTCAACGATCTGCTGCTGCAGACCTTAAAACAGATAAACGTCCGACTCGATCGTCTTGATGGGCGCATGGATCGTCTTGATGGGCGCATGGATCGTCTTGATGGGCGCATGGACCGCTTAAGCGAAAAACTTGACACAAAAGCCGATAAATCGGATTTCGACGTGACGAACGAAAAGTTAGATGACCTTGGAAGCCGTGTAGACCGCATTGAGGCCGGGATTGGAACCCTGAAATGGATCGTTGGGGCTGAAGTCGCTGTCATCGGCGTGGTGCTCGCTTTCATTAAAGCGTGTTAATCCCCTACCGATCATCTTCTGCGACCTTCTCAAGAATCTGCTCAAGGAGCCGATCGCTATCGGCTTCCCGCTCACGATATTGCTGGACTAACTCCGCCAACGTTGACGACTTCTCACTCTTCGTCGGCGTTTCACTCTTCGTCGGAATCCCCAGCAACAGCATATTCAATGCCTCATCAAACGTCTGTGCCTGCACCGCCGCAAGTTCATTCGATCCCGCCTTCAGGACCACCATCTCTAACTTCGGACGCCGCGGTTTGTCGTCATCCCCATCTTCACCCTCCTGCTTTTTCGCTTGCAGGTAAATCGCCTCAAGATAGAAGAGTGCGTCCTCAATCGGAATAATCAACAGATTGCCCCGGATCACATCGTTCGCCGCTTGCCAACCCCGCTGTAGATCGCCCGTTTTTTTATTAATATCGTCCTCCACCTGTGTCGGTCCGGCGATCCCGGCGTTCTCAGGGAGCACATAAACGATACGCTCACCGTAATGCGGTGGATCGCAGCGTGCCACCATCCACGCCTTCAACTGCTTCTCCCGATCTCGCGGCGCGAACGGAATCACATTTACGAACTCGACTTTTTCCTCACCCGGCAACTTCAGCAGGGCGTAGTAAGGCATCATCTCCTGATCTGCCTGTGAGGAGTAGTATGCCTCTTTCGGTATCGACCACGGGTTCGTATTATCGTAAAACCCACTCGCTTGCCGGTAATAATCGCCGTAGAGTTTCGCTTGAATCCGGGTCAGGTAATCAGGGTACCGCAAGTGCGCTGCCAACCCGTCCGGCATCTCCGATAGAGGTTTAAAGAGATTTGGAAACGCTTTCTGATACGTCTGCATCACGGCTTCGTCATCTTCATCTTTCTTGATGGCATAGAAATCCACCGCGCCCGTGTAAGCGTTAACGACAGCGACACCGGCATTTCGGATGTAGTTGAACGTATCAAAATCCGGCTCCTCATATAATTCACTGTCTGTGAGTTGCGTTTTATCGTCCACATACATCTGCGCGTTTGGATAATACCGGCTCGTCACATAGAAGTCGATGATCCAATACAACTGTTTATTGTTAATCACAATATACGGATCGGGATCGTAATTCAGGAAGGGTGCTATATATGAAGCACGGTCTTTGACGAGTCGGTCATTTCGGCGGGTGCCGATCCTTCGCCGGAACATGATTCGGCTCTCCGGTGTCAGTTTCTCTGAGATGAGGATAGGAAAGAAATCGAATCGGAGTGCGAAACAGAGTCGTCGGAACCACCCCCCTAAAGGCACACCCCCGTCACCGGCATAAGTATGCTGCATCCATTCAGGTATTTCTGGAGTTTCCACAACACCCACAGCACTTTCGGTATCCAAACTGCGTGCAGCACTATTTGCATCGCGATCGGTGTTCACAATCATGTAATTGCGGATCATCTCGCCGTAGTAAATCTGTGGAGATTCTACCGCCAGTTCCGTGTATGTGCTCTCTATCGGTGTATCCTTAACCCAGAGTTTCGGTAGCCCCTCGCCAACGAACTCGTTCACGGGTGCGACGCACACGCCATACCCGTGCGTAAATGAGCGTAGGTCGGTTTTCAGGCGGTCCCACCCCGTAATCTCGTCACCGGGATCAATTTCACGGGCGGCTATCAGGACCTGCCGATATTCACCGTCTACTGTATATCTATCAACATCGGTATACGGATGGAAGTTATAATGCGGTTTAATCTGTGTCTCTCGGAGTGCTTCATACAGCACGCGTCGATCCCAAATCTGGATGTTCTTCTTGACCTCAGTGTTTTCCGTTATCATTTCCAGCGTTGCAGTGCCAGGCTCGCGATCGACCCTCACAATCTCATCGAGATCAAAGGCGCGGCGTGTCTCTTCGATATGCCTCTGGAGGTACTGTCCCTCCTTGAGAAAGGGTTCCACACGCATACGCGCCACGTGGAGCCCCAACGGATATGCGTGAATCAACAGCGCGTAACTCAAGCCCCATACCGCCACAGTTGCATACCACAACAACCGTTTCCGATAGAAGATGTTAATCACGATAACAATTGCGATACCGATCAGCACGCCACAGTAAATCTTCGTGGCACCCGCAAGGTGGAAGTCTACGTAAAATAAGCCGTGAAGCGTCCGCAACCCATTCGTCAGAGGTTTCGTATAAACCTTGTCATAGAGGTGCACATAACTCCGCCACCCGCCAATGATTAGTAGCAACAGCCATAAAACCGAGCCGTGGAAGATGATATGGCGTTTCACACGTGCCATCGTGTGCGCGTCCCGACGGTAATAGAAATTATACAGCAACCCGACAACGACGCACGTTACCCACAACGTTATCTCTACCCAGAGGCTTATCCATCGGTGGAGCGGGAAACTAAAGAGATAGAAATTCCGGTCCATCCCGAAATGGAGAGACCTCTCTGCGGCTGCCGCATCCGGTTGATTCAGGTACCGAAGCACTATATCGTCTAATAGGAGCATTGGTGCTGCGAGCAGGAGTGCCGCAATCAGCGTGATACAGATGACCATCCGATGGAAGGAGAAAGTCTGCGTATGTGTCCACCGCCGAAACTCGCGGGATTCTGGACACAACATATTGGCGATTGCCGTGTTGGCGTTCATGAATCCAGCGGCGACAATGAAACAGATGCCAAAGATGCCCCACCGGACCTTCTGGAGTCCCCAGAACACATCGGCGTATCCGACGTTTTCGAACCAGAGGTGCTCTGTATAGAGATGCGCCAAGGGGAAGAAGCAGCTGATCGCAATGAGCGCGCTCAGCGTCCAGAGTAGATACGCCTGCCATTTGTTATGAACACCGCGACGCCAGTAGCCGCTCCGTCGGTAACGAAAGATGCCCCCTATTAAGGTAACACCGACAAGGAGTGTACTTAAAAGTAATTGTGCGATGGCAAGGTCTGCTGTCATGATGAATGCCTCCTATGAGACATTATAGCACAGGTGCGCGCTCATCCGCAAATTCGGTGATCGAGAATCAATTCGTCTGAATCAGGGTTTACAGGATTTAGGGATTTTCGGGATGAGAAGGGATTCTTGATTGAAAAGCGTTCTCACGCCGTAGGTCGGGTAGAGCGATGAAGTCCCCAGAATCCTTCAGGTTACCCACACATGTCTCCTTTTTCATGACACCTTCAGAAAAACAGACACAGCGAAACCCGACACTCCACTGCCCTGTGAGAATATGGCAAAAGGTTTGACACCCCTTCACATCGGTGTTATAATTGTGAACATAATCATAATCTTTTAAAGTATTAAGGAACGGATTCAAACGATGAAACTGAAGATTGTCATTCACGACGCTGAAGAAGGTGGATATTGGGCGGAAGTGCCATCAATCGCAGGCTGTGCCACACAAGGTGAGACGTTTGCGGAATTGCTCGAAAACATCTACGAAGCAATTGAGGGGTGTCTATCCGTAGACGTTACCGCATAATCCTGCGAATCCTAAAATCCAGTAAATCCTGATTCAGAGAAAAATTATTTGACAAAAGACATCCGTTACGTTATAATTAATACCAATTCAACCGCAAAAACGCCGAAATGCGCGTTTTTACACCCGGTTGGAAGAAAATACTTGACAAAAACACCCAATTTGGGTAAAATTACGATATGCGAAAAACAGTGTTGACTTTTTTTCGTAACTATTTTACAATTTCGGGTGTTAAAAAGGAATATAAACGTGGAGACCGAAAACTCGTCAAAAAAACGGGAATCTGAACGCTCCACCCCCTGAAACGCTGTTTTCAAAAAAATTGACAAAAAACGCAACTTCGGATACAATTAATCCATTAATTCTATACCAAGTCGTAGCGTTCGGGAAATCCAATAAGATTTTCTTCAAGTTTTATTTGCAATTAACAACGTTTATACAAGTGGTTTGGCTCGACGTATAGTGATGTGCTACACAGAGCCGTATAGCGAGATTCCCAAACCCAAATTTCTAAGCGTGTTTCGAAGGCATCTACCATGGGTAGACGTGGTTTCCCTAACCCCGAATACTTCAAAGGCACGCACTAAGGTTAGTTCAGAATAGATTTCATCCCTGAAAATCTGTTCTTGCTGTTTGATAATGAAGCACACGATGTGCCCACGATGTTCGATACGAATGTATTTTAGTTTGATTTAAATGGAGGAAAATTAGTAATGTTGTCTAATAAATGGACATTTTCCTTAACAAGTTTAGTTGTAATGCTGGCGTTCTGTTTCGTCGCGCCTGCGATGGCACAGTTTGAGATAAAACTGAGTGTTGGTGCAGACGAGGATGTCAGTTTCGCTGATGGCAACCAAGTGGTATATGGTTCAGCGACCACCATCAAGATCATGTCTGCCAAGGTGGTCAATTCCGAAGCAGGCACTGCAGCGACCACTGCCACGACTGCATTAGAAGCGATTGATTTTACGGTCATTGCCTACAATAAGTTTGGTGGCACAGTTACGCTTGCTACGCCTTTAGCGTTAGGTGCTGTAGACGTAGATGGAACCGCCGATGGTAAGCATTTCGCGGCAGAATTACCAAGCGTTGCTGCTGATTCTACTATAACACGGGTTCTTTTGGTTCTCAAGAAAGAGTCTGTGGAGCTTGCGGATCCGAGAGCCGAACTTGATGACGCTGGTGCGAGAAAGGCTGCTGGTAAAAACAAAGAGGCATCCATTGAGCTGCACTATGTTGGTGCAACCGAAGGCACTGCCGTTGGGACTGTTGCAAGTG
>JAGWBV010000108.1 GCA_021295715.1 Candidatus Poribacteria bacterium
AAACTAAAGACAAGGATTTTGTTCATTACAAAGATCGCCGTTGGATGAAGATAAAAGAATTATTTCGATAATTCCGAACCATTGGCTGTCGATCAAAGGCACTCCTCAATCCTGTGAATCCTAAAATCTTGCAAATCCTGATTCAGACAATTAAAAAGATTCAATCAGATCAACGGCTGTTGTCAAGCCGTCTTCTGCTTCTATCTGTTCTCCTAAAACCTGAGCACGCGTAGTCATCTTGGGGGTTTCCAGAGCTTGCTGGATCCGTTTCGCCAAGCGTTCAGCGGTAAGGCTGCGGCGATGCAGGTGCCGCGGTGCCACGCCTAAGTCCGATAGGCGTTTCCCCCAATACGGTTGATCTGCGTGGTGTGCAACAACAACAGACGGCACTTTGGCACGACACACGGATGCCGTTGTTCCAGCGCCACCGTGGTGCACAACGCAGCAACCCTTCGGAAACAGCCACTGGTGTGGCACATACTCCGTGCAGAAGATATCCGGTAGGGCCTCTTCCATGCCAAGTTGCCCCCATCCGGCTTGTATAATCGCACGTTGGTTTATTTTTCTGACAGCGTCAATCAAGATTTCTGTTGTCTCACGTCCATTCGAGCCTCCCATGGAGCCGAACGAAATAATAACAGGTGGTGGACCCTCTGCTATAAAATTGACAAGTTCAGTCGGGGGAATATAGGATGGCGACGCAAGGTGCCATACACCTGTGATTCTGTGATTCGATGGAAAATCAGCAGGAGGACAGATAACAGGAGATGCCGCAATGAGATTCAAGTAGGGTGAATACATCTCATCTAAAACCACTGAATGCCTCGGTTTTCCGCCAACGGATGCAATAAATTGATTAAAAAGCGTATCCACACTTGCTGAAAGGCGGAGTTCTGCCAATTTCCATACAATAGCGTTAAAGGTGCGTCCCCAATTCGGAAACGGATGAGGGGCAAAATCAAGGCATTTTATGACACTTGGGCAATACGTCACAGTAAGCCACGGAGTCCCGTTTCGGATCGCAGCTTCTTGGGCGGGGATGTCTATTGAGTGGCAAATAACTAAATCTGCTCCTTCTATTGCAGTGAAGCAGTCGTTATACCACTTTTCACCATGCCTTACGATCCCCTCTTCTACGATAAACCGTAGCATGGCAAGCGGGTCGCGCTTGGGGATAATTGCGTCCATCGCTGCATGAAATTCTGGCAAATCAAAAGACACACCTATCTCATAGAACTCCCCACCAATCTCAAGAATCTTGTCTCTATAAAGGGGCAGGGCGCAGACACACACCTGGTGTCCTCTTTCAAGCAAACGTTTCGATAGTGCCAAGACAGGGTAGACATCCCCCGTTGTGCCCCATCCCACGACGACGATCTTCATTCTTCTTTTGCTCCTACAGTTGTTTGCGTTGCATCCCAAACCAGTTCAACGGGAAGTTTTTTCGTGCATTCCCATCCAATTTTGCACTTGTGCGCGCTACAGGGCCAGCACGGCATATCCCGCCGCACGATAGAAGCGTTTTCACTCAACGGATGCCACGCCACATGATCCGTCGGACCGAAGATTGCGACCGTCGGCACACCCAATGCTGCGGCGAGATGCATCGGACCCGAGTCGTTGCAGACGACCAAGTCGCAACAGGATAGCAATGCTCCTAATTCGCGAATTGTTTCTGGTGCGTGCGTAATAGCAGGGGAGTGCATCGCTTGCTGAATATTATCCGTTAATGCCTCTTCTCCGGGACCCCGCAGAAGGAGTATCGCAGCATTGTAGTGGTGTGCCACTCTATCTGCGAGTTCAGCATACCGCTTTTCGGGCCAGCGTTTATCAAACGAACTGCCGCCAGGATGGATGCCGATGAGAAATGGCTCACCACCGATACCCAAGCACGTAAGCCGCGCCTTCGCGGCAGCGATCTCATCAGGCGACAAATGGAATATAAGTTTTCGCTGACCTTCTCCATTACAGATGAATTGGACGAGTTCTAAGTTTCTGTCAACTTCGTGGGTTTCACCTTTTGGATATTTACCGCGCCACGCGTGTGTGAGGGTGGACTTGAAGCGTTTCTGATAACGTCCTAAACGGTATGGTGCGCCAGAGAGAAAAGCAATGAGATGGGACCACATTGCTGTTTGCATGGCAACGACGAGTTGATATCGCTCCCGACGCAACTCGCTGTAGAATTGGAATTGTGCTAAAAACCCTCGATGTTTTCCATCCCGATCAAAAACGAGAATTCTGTCCACATCGGGATTGCCGATTAGCACAGGTGCATTAAGGGGTCGCGCTAATACTGTGATTTCCGCGGACGGATAGTTCTCTCGCAACAACGAGATCGCCGGGGTCGAGTTCAACAAATCCCCGATCCCGTCAACGCGGATAACGAGTATCTTATTGATGTTAGGAAGCGTGTCCCCCTCGGGTAACATAACTTTTCCCTTGCGTGCGAAGTTAACGTGCTGTTTATTATAACACGAAGCACGGGAAATGGCAAATCTCAAAGCCGTAAACATGGTGCGCACACACATCGTTCGTTGTATCAACACCGATGGATATGGTATATTATAACTATGCATCACAGAGCGTCGCGCACAACTGCAGATAACCAGAAATCCTCAGTCCTCCGTTTCATTTTCGGAACACTCGTCTTCGGTTCGATCCTTATTGTCCTTACCTGTTATTGGATCATCTCTGCAGAAAACCGGGTGGTATGGGAACTGACCGATTTTTCTATCTTTCCGACGGTGCTCTTCACTTTTTTTTTCCTCGCGCTCATCACTCCATTTCTCAAAAAGATTTTCAGAGGTTTCACACCTACAGCGCGCGAACTTGCCCTGACGTATACGATGGTATCCGTGGCTACTGCGCTCGCTGGACACGATATTGTTCGGCAGTTAGTGCCGATGATTGCCAATGCAGGATGGTTTGCAACCCCCGAAAATGAATGGTCAGACCTCTTCTTCCGGTTCATGCCCACATGGCTAACAATCACCGATAGACAGATTCTACAAGGCTACTTCGAGGGTGATGATACGTTTTGGCAGGAACACTACCTAAATGCGTGGATGTGGCCCATTGTGGCATGGAGTGGATTGGTGATTGTTATCCTATTCATGATGCTGTGTGTCAATATTATCATCAGAAGACAGTGGATTGACCACGAGAAGTTGAGTTATCCGTTGACGACACTTCCCATCGAATTACTCGGTAATACGTCTACACTCTTTCGCAATAAATTGTTTTGGCTCGGTTTTGGCATCGCATTTGGTCTGGAGATTCTGGCAGGATTGAACTACCTGTTTCCTGTGATACCTTCCCTGAAAATCAAGTATCAGCTCTACTTTTCTGAACGTCCGTGGAACGCAGTCGGACGTTTGCCTGTCTACGTTTATCCATTTGCGATAGGTTTTGGGTATCTCATGCCGCTGGAATTGTCGCTGTCATTTTGGTTTTTCTATCTGTTTTGGGGTGTGCAACGCGTCTTTTTCAGCGCGACAGGGTGGACAACCGCCATCGGTTTACAAACGGAGCAACGCGCAGGGGCATGGCTTGGCATTGGGACACTCGCCGTGATTACAAGTCGACGACAGATTCTTCAGGTCCTTGGTGGTGTGTTTTCCTTTAGATCCAAAGACGGTTTATACCGCCTTGCTGTTTTTGGATTGATAATTGGCATGGCGTTTGTGTTGGTTTTCTGGTATTTCGCAGGATTGTCGCCGTGGGTGGTACTCGGTTATTTCGGTATCTATTTGGTGTTATGTCTTGGGATGACGCGCATGCGCGCCGAACTCGGCCCCCCGACACATGAACTGCACAATGTGCATCCCGACAGGATTATGTTGCTATTTGCTGGAAGTCGACCGCTGGGTGCGCAGAATCTAACCAACACGACCCTACTCTCATGGCTTGCGTATGGTTACCGATGCCATCCGATGCCGCATCAGTTAGAGGCGTTCAAAATCGGCAGACATTTCCGTTTGAGCGAGAATCGGTTGGTTGTTGCTTTGATTGTGGCATCAATTGTGGGGACAATCATTTCGATTGTTGGGCATGTGGCACTCTATTATGAATACCGGTTTGCACAGTGGGGGGTTGGTGAATTTAACCGCTTGCAAAGTTGGATTATCGCGCCGCGGGCACCAAATTTACCCGCTATCCAGCATATAGTATTTGGCTTCCTGTTCACCGGTGTGTTAACGTTTCTGAAACGTCAATTTTTGTGGTGGCCCCTTTATCCTGTAGGATATGCTGTCGGTAACGGTTGGGCTATTGGTTGGATGTGGTTCTCAATATTTTTGGGATGGCTCTTCAAGCAGTTACTTTTCACAGGTGGCGGGGTACGCGCGTATCGCAAAGCATTGCCGCTATTTTTGGGTTTCGTATTCGGTCAGTTTCTCGCGGGGAGCCTCTGGAGTTTAATTGGTGTCGTCTTGAATATGAACATGTACACGCTTTTCCCATGAGGTAGTGCATCCGAACATAATCTGTGTGCTTCATCGGATGTTCTCAAAGGACCCACAACATATCAGAAGTCCTCTAATGCGTCTGCCTCGGATTCAAAGACGCCTATACTCTGTGTCAGTCCAATAGTATTGAAGATATTTCGGACTTGTGTAGACGGATGCGCAACTCGTAGAGATTGGCCTTTCTCTCGCATCTTCCAAAGCAGTCTGATGATCTCACCGAACCCACTACTTGTGATGAAACTCCGCCGTTCAAAATTAAGTAAAACCTTTTCAGCGTCCTGAACTTCAACGTTGGCGTAAGCCTCACTCAACATAGATTCGGAAGCATCAGTGAGATAGCCTGTAATGTCAAATATTGCGATCTTTCCGTCGTGCCGAATTGAGATTTGAGAATTTGCCCTCACAATTTCCTCCTGTAAGATCAATCCTGAATTCATTAAACCCGATTATTGGTTGCAGTGCAGTCCGTTAATCTTCAGTAAAAGTTCGCTGCAGCGGCGTATGTTCTGGTTGCTTCTGGACAATTGTTCCGTCATCCAAATGAAGCCACGTCTCAAATTGACGCTCGCCTTCCTGTAACGCTATGACGCGTGCGCCGCGCGGAAACCCATCTCTACCGTAAGTATTGTAGCCAGAAGCGCGTCCATAACACAAGCGAATTCCGTGTAAATCTCCCCAGAAATCGTTAACATGTTCGTGTCCGACAAACGTTCCCATGACATCACCGGCTTCGTGCATCGCAGCGAAGAAACCGGTATTAAGCCGAGGGGCGCAAACGTTCTCGTATTTTACCCCGTAGCAGGTATGAAAGTCCCATACTTCGTCGTATTCGGGAATCGGAATGTGGAAAAAGGCGAGTGCTGGAAGTGGGTGTCCCGCTTTAGCGGTAAACTTTGCCGATTCTTGCAGATACCAGAGAATTTGCTCACGTTTAATCCAATCGTAGCCATCAATATTTGTTTGCGAGTAACTGCCGGAATCGATAAAATAGAGGAGTGCTGCGGATACATTCTCCTGAGAACTTTGGATGGGTAAAACGTAATTTCCGACCCCAGGTATTTCTGTCGGTCCTGGCTCCGCGAGAGATAACGCCCCCTCTTGCATAACTGCCATCAACGCGTTGCGATCGGCATTTCCTTCGTCATCGTGATTGCCGAAAACCGCCGTCCACGGAGCACCACATCCTTCTACAATTTTAACAATTTCTCGGAGGGAATCGGCGGCATCGTTGCATCCCCCGCCCGATAAAATATCGCCTGTCAGTACAATTAAATCCGGAGATTCAGCTTTTGCGATTTGTACCATCAGGTACGCCGATTGCTGATCGGGTTCTTCACCGTTTTGCCAATGAATATCAGTAAATTGCACGATTTTGAAACGCCGATCGTTGCCGAACTTTAATATCTTTTTCACTATCTACTGTTCTCCTTTGCACGTAATGATAACACAATTCCCAAAAATTACAAACGAATTCTTTATGCGAGAATCATTTCGTTTGGGATTATGAATAGAATATCGCACTCCCTATTATAGAGACATATCCCCTTGAAAAGATAGTGAGAAAATTGCCGATATCTTCGTTTACTGATTAAGCAAACTGAACGATCCTACGATAATAACCTTGCTATATCCATCTTGACGTGGTAACATATATGCTATGCTACGTAACTGTTCATTGAACGCCTACGACACTCGGACGACTATACTCTCTAACGAAGCGGTAGCGGAAGCGCATTACTTGTTGCGCTGTGAGTGTTCTGAGATCGCGCAGCACGCGCGTCCAGGGCAGTTCATCCACGTCATGATTTCGCAAGATACGGGAATGTTGCTCCGGCGTCCTTTCACGATCTATACGGTGGAAGGGCACGAGATAACGATGCTCTATCAGATCATCGGCGAGGGGACGAAACAATTGTCAGAGATGCCGACGGGCACCGCCCTACAAGTTTTGGGACCGCTCGGTAATACATTTAACCTTACGACAAATCCTGAACCGGCGATACTCGTCGGTGGAGGTGCCGGTATTGCTTCGCTCATGTTACTCGCTGTTGCTTTGCGTGAAAAAGATATACAAACGCTTGGATTAGTTGGCGCGCAACATCGCTCCCGACTCTTGAGTGTAACGGATTTGGAATCTATCGGCATCGCAGTGCATATCGCTACAGACGATGGGAGTATCGGACATCACGGATATGTAACCGAGATCCTCACGAATTTGCTGAGTGAAACCAAATGGCACCGTCCGACGGTCTATGCATGCGGACCTCATGGGATGCTCGCTGCTGTTACAAAAATTGCCGCTGACTTTAAGGTGCCTGCCCAAATTGCTATGGAAAACCGAATGGGATGTGCGATGGGGGTGTGTCTCGGCTGTGTTTGTCCCGTCCGAATAGCTCCAAATCGGATTGAATACCAACGTGTTTGTACCGAAGGTCCCGTCTTCAACGCAACCGATATCGCTTGGGATATTTCTTAGGTAGACACAAGGCGTAAAACTGAGTTCTATTAAAAGTAGTAGACACATTCCGTGTGCCGTAACATAGAGACAGTAGTTCGCTCCGTGGGTTTACCGTAACAGGTGGATTCCTCGTATTTTACCAAATCAACGACGGGTAATGAATTGCCCTACTACAAACAAAAGCCGACCTCTGTAGTTTGAAAGTCGATCCCATTACTGGGAAGGGGCGAAAAAATCGGCGCAGAAACCCAATTGTAAAAAAAAATGGAAACAACATTTTACCAAAAATTAACAACCATTAGCCTCAGCGGCGAACTCCTTTCCGATGCGACTTGTGAACAACTTCTAACTGCATCGGAAATAGAATTACTTCCGCTTCTGGACGCAGCGTATCAGGTTCGCAAAACCTACTTCCAGAATGAGGTGCATCTGCATATCCTTAACAACGCCCAGAACGGCTATTGTCCAGAGGATTGTCACTATTGCGCGCAGGCGAGTTCCGCAACGACAGACATTGAAGCCTACCCTCTAAAACCTGATGCTGAGGTTCTGGCAGAAGCCGAACGCGCGCACGAATCCGGTGCGTATCGCTACTGTATCGTAATGAGTGGACGCGGCCCTTCACCAAAACGAGTTGCGCACCTTGCGAAGCTCATCCGCACTGTCAAAGCGCGCTATCCGATCGAAGTATGTCTCTCTGCCGGATTGATTGATGTAGAATCCGCGGGTATCTTGAAAGAAGCCGGATTGGACAGATTGAACCATAACCTGAACACTTCCGAAGCCCATTACCCAAAGATATGCAGCACGCATAGCTACCAAGACAGAATGGATACATTACAAGCCGCGCAAACAGTTGGTCTTGCTTGTTGTTCAGGTGTGATTGTTGGGATGGGTGAAGGAACGTATGACTTAGTGAAGGTGGCGAAAGAACTTCGTCAACTTGAGGTAGCCTCACTCCCGGTAAACTTTTTCCTCCCAATATCTGGCACGCAATTGTCGGAATCTGTTACGGCACAGCGGAGTGCGCCTACTACTTTAACCCCGGATTATTGTCTACGCGTGTTATGTCTCTACCGATTCCTGAATCCGAGGGCTGAGATACGGGTTGCAGCTGGCAGGGAACACCATCTCCGAAGTATGGAGGTAATGGCACTCTATCCAGCAAATTCGATGTTTATTGATGGCTACCTGAATGCGGAAGGTTCGGCAGCATCTCGCACACTCCGAATGATCAGAGATGCCGGGTTTACGGTAAAGACAAACGGTGATGATACGGAAGAACCCAAGCGGAGAGAAACAGAAAAAAGAGATGTCCTTCTCAAGGAGTTGAAAGTCCTTCGTCCGCGCATGGAATCCGATGCTTAATCGGGCAGTCTTACGTCAGACCAGAATTTCCCCCATCTTAACCAATTTGCTTTAGACCGCCCATATACGGTTGTAGTGCCGCAGGGACACGCACCGTTCCGTCAGGATTCTGATACGTTTCAAGGAGTGCAATGACAACGCGTGGCAATGCAGTGCCGGATGCATTCAGTGTGTGAATGAACTCCGGTTTCGCACCCGCTTCCGGACGATAACGGATATTGGCGCGACGTGCCTGAAAGCCCTCAAAGTTGCTACAGGAGGAAACCTCTAAAAACCGCTGCCGTGCGGGTGCCCAAACCTCAATATCGTAGCATTTCGCCGCGGCGAAACCGAGCTCCACTGTGCAATGCTGCACAACACGGTAAGGTAAACCGAGTGCCTGCAAAACGCTTTCAGCATTCGCCAATAGCGATTCATGTTCCGCGTAGGAAGTTTCAGGCGTAGTGAACTTTACCATCTCCACTTTATCGAATTGATGAATGCGTTGCAAACCGCGCGTGTCTTTACCGTAAGCCCCCGCTTCACGCCGAAAACACGGCGTATAGGCAGTATAGTAGATAGGCAAATCTTCGGCAGAGAGGATTTCACCCGCGAAGAGGTTTGTCACAGGAACTTCAGCCGTTGGAATGAGAAACAGATCGCTGTCGGGATTTTCCTCATCCCTATCACATCGGTACATATCTGCCTCGAATTTAGGAAGTTGCCCTGTCCCTGTCATTGTCGGACGGTTGGCGAGAAATGGTGGAGAGATTTCGGTGTAGCCGTGCTGGGTCGTGTGCAAATCAAGCATAAACTGGATCAACGCACGCTCCAACCGCGCCCCCAAACCTTTAAAAAGCACAAAATTGCTCCCAGCGACCTTAGCCCCGCGTTGAAAATCGACAATATTCAACTGTTCGGCGATTTCCCAGTGCGGCTTCAACTCAAAATCGAAACCGGGCAATTCACCCCATGTCTTGATTTCGATGTTATCATCTTCGCTGGTGCCGACGGGTGTGCTCGCCTCTGGCATATTCGGGATTGTCAGTAGGATGGCATCAATTTCAGTTTTAGTGGCGTTGGCTTCAGCGGTGAGCTCCTTGACTTTTTGAGAGAGTTCCCGCATCTCGGCGATAGTTTCTGTGGCATCCTGTTTTGCCTTTTTACGCTCAGCAATTTGTTGTGAGACTTGGTTCTGGTGCGCTTTGAGGGATTGTGTATGTGTTAAATTCTCGCGCCAGCGTGTATCCAACGCTACTAACCTGTCCAAGTCAGCTTCTGTATGGCGATCTGCCAACATCTGGCGGACATCCTCAGTATTTTCACGAATAAGCTTAAGATCAATCACGGCGGTGCCGCTCCTCTGGATTTAGATTTGTATTGTGCTGTCGAGTCTGTAACAAAAAAGCCACAGCATTGTAGAACACAACCTGTGGCTAATTCAGTATAATCAAAACGGGCCCGACGGGACTTGAACCCGCGACCTCCTGCGTGACAGGCAGGCGCGCTAAACCAAACTGCGCCACGAGCC
>JAGWBV010000109.1 GCA_021295715.1 Candidatus Poribacteria bacterium
TTTACTTCCTTCAGGTCCCAAGTCGATGATCCAATCCGCGGATTTGATAATATCAATGTTATGTTCAACAGCGATAATCGTGTTGCCCGCGTCAACAAGTCGGTTTAGCACTTTGAGGAGTTTTTGGATGTCATCGAAATGGAGCCCTGTCGTCGGTTCGTCCATGATATAGAGCGTTGAACCCGTTTGAAGACGTGCTAATTCCTTCGCCAGTTTGACGCGCTGCGCTTCACCACCGGAGAGTGTTGTCGCCGATTGTCCCAATTCTATATAACCGAGTCCGACATCTGTTAACATCTGGAGTGTTCGGCAGATACGCGGGCTTTCGGTGAAGAAGGGGAGTGCCTCATCTACCGTCATCCTTAAGACTTCAGCGATATTTTTGCCGTTGTAACGGATTTCGAGGGTCTCTACATTGTAACCAGTGCTATTACAGGTCTCACACGGCATCCATATATCAGGGAGGAAATGCATCTCGACGCGATTGAAACGGTGCCCCTCACATACGTGACACTGTCCGTGTGCGAGGTTGAAACTGAACGTGCCCATACTATACCCCCGCATCTTTGCATCGTGTTGCTCGGCGAAGAGTTCACGGATTTTCGTGAACAGATCGGTATACGTCGCTGGATTGGAACGCGGCGTTTCTCCGATCGCCTTCTGGTCTACATTGATGAGACGTTTGATATGGCTAACACCGCGGATGCTTCTATACTCAGGTAGCCCGTAGTCGTTATATATCGGCTCTCGGTTGCCATCGCTGAGGTAATGGGTATAGCGACGGTCTTCAGGATCACCGGTTTTGATAGAATTCCGACTCTCAAGAGCGGGTTTTAGGGTCCCCTCAACGAGCGAACTCTTTCCACACCCAGAAACACCAGTTACACAGGTAAGGGTTCCGAGCGGAATCTTGACATCAATGTTCTTGAGATTGTTCGTTTGCGCCCCGAATATCGCTAACTGTTTGCCGATGCCTTTGCGCCGAGTTTTCGGAACAGGAATCTCCACTTCATTGGACAGATAGGCTTGTGTCAAGGATTTTTTATTTTTACCTTGCGGGTGTCTTTCTCCTGAGTCGCTCTCCACTTCGTTACGGGCTATCGGTTGTGTGCTAATCACTGATTGCTGATCGCTGATCGCTGATCGCTGGAAGGTATCCGGTGTGCCGATAGCAACAATCTCACCCCCACCTTTTCCTGCTTGGGGACCGAAATCAATCACATGATCGGCGGCTAATATTGTATCTCGGTCGTGTTCAACGACAAGGACGCTGTTGCCGATATCGCGGAGTTCCTTGAGTGCCGCAATGAGGCGTTCTTGGTCGCGTGGGTGTAAGCCGATGCTCGGTTCGTCGAGAATATAGGTTACCCCGGTGAGACCGCTACCGAGTTGGCTTGCGAGTTGAATTCTGCGCATTTCGCCCCCCGAAAGCGTCGGTGCCCCGCGCTCTAACGCGAGATAGCCGAGACCAATATTTTCCAAGAACTCGAGGCGGGTCCGAATTTGGCGTAGGACTTCGGCTTCAAATTCAGGTGACGTATGAATGTGAAGTGCGGGATGTGTCGCTCTTGAGGTTGACACACCTTCCCTGCCCGGGAGATCACCCTTACCGTTTTGTGCGTCATCGGCGACTTGGACTTCAATCTGTCTCAGACGTGTGTTGAAGAATTCAATAATTTCGGTAATTGACAGTGCCATTAATTCAGAGACGGTCATATTCTCGAATCTGACGTAACTTGGAAAGGGTTTCAGTCGTGTGCCGTGGCATTGGTTGCAGGGGTCATAGGGTGGGTGAATACTTCTTCCGCGTCCATCACAGAAATCGCACGCCCCGACCTTGTTATTAAAGGAGAAGTGACGTGGTGTTAATTGGCCAAAGTTGTTACCGCAAGAACGGCATATGGCATGTTCGCTAAGGAAATGTCTGCCTGTTGTTTGTCCGCGTTCCCTTTTCTCGATGAGCACGAACCCGCCACTTTGAAGGAGTGCCAACTCTACCGCTTCCGTAAAACGGCTTTTTTCTTCGTCTACAAGTTCAATGCGGTCGATAACGATAAAGATCTCATGGTGAATACCTCTACTTAACTTTGGCACTTCATCAAGTCGGTGAATTTCGCCATCAATTTGGACGCGCACAAACCCTGCTCTTTGCAATCGACGAAATACATCGGCGTAATCCTCATTCCCTTTCAAACCGAATGCCGATTCATTCGCGTTAACGTCAACGATTTTACCGCGTGACACGCCTTCTTGACCTTCGGGAAGCAGCAAGAAGTTCGTGAGGGGTGCGAGGACATCCACTCGCTGTTCACGAAGGATTCCAAAAACCTGCTCCGTTATCTCCTCTGCTGATTGTGGCTGTACCTCCTCTTGACAATCGGGACAGTAGGGGTTGCCCCATCTGGCGTAAAGCGTGCGGAGTCCATCGTGTATCTCTGTAATCGTTGCGACAGTAGATCTTGGGTTCTGTCCAGCATTAGCATGCGAAATAGCAATCGCGGGGGAGAGTCCCTCAATTTTTGAGACTTTGGGCTTCTCCATCTGCCCTATAAACTGACGGGCATAAGTGCTGAGCGTTTCGATATAGCGGCGCTGTCCTTCGGCATAAACGGTATCCAGTGCGAGCGATGTCTTACCAGACCCGCTCACGCCGGTCAATGCGGTCATTTTCCGATGCGGAATATCAATGTCAATATTTTTGAGATTATTCTCTGTCGCTCCGCGCACAATAATGGCTTTTGGGTCGGATTGGAAGACTGGAAGAGTGGAAGACTCGGAGAGGTTACCATTCTTTCCATTCTTCCAGTCTTCCGTTTCTTCCATCCTTCCATCTTTCAGTATCTCAAAATCGCCCCGAAGGGCCCGACCCGTGTAAGACTCAGGCATTTCTGCAATCTCTTCAGGGGTTCCTACAGCGACAATAGTGCCGCCACCAATACCGCCCTCGGGTCCCAAATCAATGAGATAATCCGCGGAATTGACGACTTCCAGATTATGCTCAACAACGACAACCGTGTTGCCGTCCTCAACGAGCCGATGCAGTATCGTTAACAGTTTATTTACATCGTCAAAGTGTAAACCGGTTGTGGGTTCATCAAGGATATAGAGCGTTTTACCTGTGCCGCGTTTGGAGAGTTCCCGCGAGAGTTTGATACGTTGTGCTTCCCCCCCTGAAAGCGTGGGAGCGGGTTGTCCGAGCTTAATGTAATCCAAACCGACATCGTGGAGGAGTTTCAACCCTCGTGCGACCCTCGGAATATCAGCGAAATGTGCGAGCGCGGTGTCAATATCCATTTCAAGAACTTCAGAGATATTTTTCCCCTTGTATTTAATGGCAAGAGTTTCGCTGTTGAAGCGTTTTCCCTCGCACACCTCACACTCCACCCACACATCGGAGAGGAGTCCCATATCGACCTTCTTCGCGCCGTTCCCGCTACACGCTTCACATCTGCCGCCAGTGACGTTGAAACTAAACCGTCCAGGTTTATAGCCTCGCAATTTTGCATCGGGCAATCCCGCATAGAGTGCGCGTATCGCATCGAAAACCTTTGTGTAGGTCGCAGCGTTGGAACGTGGCGTTCGCCCGATAGGTGCCATGTCAATGTTGATAATTTTGTCAATGACCTTAGAGATCGGAACATTTTTTCCTTCGATGATACCTCGAATATCGTCGTAATCGCCTGGTACAGTCTTTGCTTTCATGAGGTCACGAGCGAGTGCGCTGTAGAGAATATCGTGAATTAAGGAACTCTTTCCAGATCCACTCACACCTGTTACACAACAGAGCGTACCCACCGGTATTTTAGGGCTGATACCTTGGAGATTGTTCTGACGTGCGTTGCAGATTTGCACCCATCTATCCCCTATCGGACGACGGGATTCCGGTTGAACGATCACCTTATCGCCTCGGAGATATTGTGCCGTGAGGGTATTACTCTCCTCCATGAACTGTGCGGGTGTGCCGATATCTGTTATCTTCCCACCCTTAATACCCGCACCGGGACCGAAATCAACAATCAGGTCAGCCACCAACATGGTCGCCTCATCGTGTTCAACAACGATAACGGTATTGCCCTGATCTCGCAAGTTTAGGAGGGTCATCAGCAAACCAGCATGGTCGCGTGGATGTAAACCGATACTCGGTTCATCAAGGACATAGGTGACATCGCGTAATCCAGCACCTACCTGACTCGCAAGGCGAATGCGCTGCGCTTCGCCACCGGAAAGTGTCGGTGCGGGGCGTGCAAGCGTTAGGTACCCCAATCCCACGTCCATAAGGAATCCGAGTCGTCCTCGAATTTCCTTTAACAGCTCCGACGCGATGAACGCCTCGCGCTCTCGGAGTACTAACTCGCCGAAGAATTTGGATGCGTCCTGAATGGACATTTCAAGGATGTCCGTTATGGAGGTATCCCCTATCGTTATCGCTTTCACCCACGGGTTCAGTCGGGTTCCGTCACAGGTCCTACAGGACATTTTGACGAAATAATCAGGGTAGGCACCCTCACCGGTTTCATCATCTTCAAAGTGATACTTCTGTTCTTCAGTTGGAATAATCCCGTGAAAATGGACACGATATTGTCGCAGGTGCTGCTGCTGTGGCTTTCGTCTTCGCCGGCGTCGCTTTTTGCCGCGTTGCTTTCGCCCGGTGTTTTCGGTACTCCTCGGCGTGTTACCCGTGTTGCTGTCTCTACTCGGGGCGGTAATCGTAAGAACATCGTCGCCGGTGCCGTAGAGAACTGCCTGTTGTTGTTCGGGTGTTAGGTCTTTCCAAGGGGTTTCAATATCGAATGCGAGGTGTTTTGCGAGTGCTTCAGCGATCACTTTTTCCCTTGCGGTGTCTCGTGTATTAAGAGGTCCCCATAGGCTTATGGCACCTTGCGTGATAGAGAGGGTATCATCCGGAACGATCAACTTGGGCGAGATGCCCATTTGCACGCCTAACCCCCGACAATTCTCGCACATTCCATCAGGGTTGTTGAAAGAGAAGTGCCGAGGTTCGGGTTTCACGAAGCTGATCCGGCAGCGCGCACACGTATAGTCCTCGCTAAAGAGTAGGTCGTCTTCCTCCGACGCAAACGGAGATCCCTCGCCTTCAGTAGGAACGACGTGAACAAGGAGACTTCCGTTCCCACGCATGAGTGCGGTCTCCACGGCTTGAGCGACGCGCGGTTCAATTCCGTCTTTGATAACAACCCGGTCGATGACGACATCGACGTCGTGGCGTTGATTGGGATTGAGGGTTAGCCCTGGTCGGAGTTCGTATATTTCACCGTCGATTCGCACCCTCGCGAAACCCGCTTTGCGTAAATCTTCAAATTCTTTTTGGTGGGCACCGCGGGAACCTCTGAAAATGGGTGCTAAAACGATAAGTCTGGTGCGTTCTGGGTAATCAAGCAAAGCCTGGACGATATCCGCGGGAGTTTGTGAACCGACTTCACGTCCGCATTCGGGACAGTGGAATTGTCCTGCACGGGCATAAAGGACACGGAGGTAGTCGTAGACCTCGGTTACGGTTGCGACCGTGGAACGCGGGTTATGTCCCGTTGATCCCTGATCGATAGCGATAGATGGAGATAGTCCAACAATTTCGTCGACATCCGGCTTACCGAGTTGTCCTAAAAACTGCCGGGCGTATGCCGATAAAGACTCGATGTATCGACGTTGCCCTTCAGCGTAAACGGTATCAATTGCCATCGAAGACTTGCCTGAACCGCTCACACCGGTGAAGACGATGAGTTTATCTTTCGGAAGTTGGATATCAATATTTCTTAGATTGTGTTCGCGCGCACCCTGCACGAGAATTGATTCTTCCGTCATTTTTTTAGCTATTTGGCTCCTGGTCTGCCTTACTTACGCAAACCTATAGAGGCTTGCGGGACAATGTTTCAGGCAGGTTTTGGTTAATTCTTGGCTGGATTGGAGGCGATTCAGTTTTTATTTACGAGAATGAAACTAAATATCTGAAAAACCGCCCAACTCTTTGAGTTTGCGCGGGTCTTTACGCCAATTGGCTTTGACTGTTACGTAGATTTCTAAAAAGACGCGGGTGTCTAAGAATTTTTCAATATCGATCCGTGCGAGTTCACCAACCCGTTTAACGACCTTGCCACCCTTACCGATGATAATTTGCTTTTGTGTCTGGCGTTCTGTATAAACAATGGCTCGGATATAAATAATTTCATCCGACTTCTTCGTCCGGCGCTTTTCAAACTCTTCAACAACGACAGCGGAGGCGTAAGGGATTTCGCGTTGCGTCATGAGCATAATCTTTTCACGAACGGTCTCGGCAATGAAAAAGCGTTCAGGAAGGTCACTGAGTTGGTCTTCTGGAAAATAGCGGGGTCCCAGCGGTAGGTAAGTCTCAATCTGCTCAAGAAGGAGGGGCACACCATCGGCAGTTAATGCGGAAATAGGTATCATGTGCGCGAATTCAAACTTCTGAGCGTAGTCCTCAAAAATTGGGAGTAAGGTTGGCTTCGCGACGAGATCCACCTTATTGAGAACGAGAATTGTTGCCAGTTGACTGCGCTTGAGACGTTTTAGGATCGTGTCTTCGATCTGAGGGTCTCGGCGCGCGACATCAATCACAAAAAGGACGACATCGGCATCTCCTAAAGCCCCATACGCCGTTTTGACCATTTCACTTTGTAAGCGGTACTTGGGGTCCATCAGTCCGGGCGTATCAACAAAGATAATTTGATGGGCATCGGTGGTGACAATTCCGCGAATCTGATTCCGAGTTGTTTGTGGTTTCGGGGTAACGATAGCGAGTTTCTGCCCTAAAATGGTATTGAGCAGGGTGGATTTCCCGACATTCGGCGCGCCGATAATGCTAACGTACCCTGATTTGAAATTTTGATTTTCGTCCATGATTTTTGAAGATAGAGAGAGCCGTGATGCCCTTCAAAGCAGCGGAGGCAAAATAGTATAAGGTCCCAATTCAAGCCGATCTAACTTCGCCATACATTTTTAAGACTTAGCCGTTGGTTTTGATAATCCTTCGATGTGTTCGCTAACCCATTCCTGAATTAGTGCCCGTGGAGAGATGCCGCGCGCCTTCGCGATCGCGTTAACGACTTTAGCGTCTTTTGGTGTTAATGGAACGGTGACTCCAGGCTGAAAAACAGGCTCATGTATATCTTCAAGCTCGTCCTCAAAATCAGTTAAGTCGTGCGTGTCCCAAAACTCCGCGAGTTCTTGAATTGAATCTGTTTGTGGGATTTTTTTAGGTTTCATTATCGCAACTGTATAACTATTTTAACACGGAACAAATAGTTAATTCAAATTAAAATCAGAGTTATCCGGTTTTCGACAGTCTCATAGGTTTGTGAAGGCAGCCGCGGGCGGGCAAACCACTCCATAGGTTAGAGCACCGGTTTTGAGGATACCTTCAGGCATTCTGCTCTTCAATTTGATGCAATGCCTCGCTGACGTAGCGGCGGACCCATTCGCTTTCGGTGGCTTCTGCCAATGTGTTCAACGCAGAAATGGCTTGTGGATTCCCGATTCTACCTAAAGCCACAACAGCGGCGGAACAGACGGCTCTATCGGTGTCCCAAATGCTGCTCGTGAGTGCCTCTATGACCTGGACAGGTGGATTTGAAACCCTCTCTTCGTCGAGTCCTAATTCACCGAGGGCAACGACGGCGGCGCATCGCATGTCAGCTTCTTCGTCTTGCAGAAATGGGATGAGCACGTCAACCGCGCGGGCATCGCGGATATGTCCAAGGGAAGAGATAGCGAAACGGCGAACGGTTGAATTGTTATCGCTTAAGGCGTTGATGAGTGGCGCGACAGCATGCACATCCCCGACACCGCCTAATCCTTCAGCGGCATAAGCGCGCATTTCAGCGGATTCCGACCGTAGTTTTCGCAACAACACGTGTGTTGGGATATACCGCCAGTTTCTGACGGGACCGCTTCGATGTGCGAGCCACTTGATAAACTTGCTGGCTTTTTGCGATAGGGACAGGTTTGCTGCAGAATCTGTGGTCTCGCGCGTCATAGTGCCACCTCGCTATTTTTTAGACTACGCGACAAGAATTATAGCACATCTCGTAGTTAGATTACAAGTTGTTTTTGGCTGAAACTTAGGGGCATTTAGTTTTAAGAAATTATTGAGTTTCGCGATGCTTTTCGAGGATCCGGTGCGGTTGGGAAACCGCACCTACCGGGCCCGGGGATCAAAACGTCCCAAAAAACGGAAACCCATCATCCGTGCTGGCGAGGTTCCTAACCTCGCCAACTCCCCAGTGTACACTTAATTATGGACTTTACCATAAATGCCCCATGCTGAAATAGGCGCTGCTCTGATCAAAAGACGAAGGTGACAACCTATATTTTCTACTTCTAAAGTTTGATGCCCAACTCACTTGCGATAGTGTAAACATCCTTGTCGCCGCGACCTGAGAGACAGACAGCGATGACTTTGTCTTTACCGAGTTTGGGTGCGAGCTCACGCAGATAGGCAATGGCATGTGCGGATTCCAATGCTGGGATGATGCCCTCTGTCTCCGATAACAACCGGAACCCTTCTATCGCCTCTTCATCCGTAACCGGGACGTATTCCGCCCTACCGGTCTCGCGATAATAACTGTGTTCTGGTCCGACACCCGGGTAATCCAATCCTGCGGAGATCGAATGCGCGGGGGTTATCTGACCGTCATCTTCTTGTAATAGATAGCACTTCGCACCGTGGAAAACACCAACACTCCCCGCAGTGAGAGGTGCCGCGTGTCGTCCACTTCGGATGCTTTCGCCTGCGGCTTCCACACCGATAAGCCGAACGGATTCATCGGCGTAGAAGGGGTAGAACATGCCGAGTGAATTGCTCCCGCCCCCGACACAGGCGACAACACAATCTGGTAGCGTGCCTTCCTGCTCTAAAATCTGTGATCTCGCCTCGTCACCGATGACGGATTGGAAGTCTCGAACGATCATCGGATAAGGGTGAGCACCGACAACCGAACCGAGAAGTAGATAAGTGGTTCGGACGTTCGTGACCCAATCGCGGAAACAAGCGTTGATCGCATCCTTGAGGGTCCGCGAGCCAGAGTTAACTGGGACGACCTTTGTCCCCATGAGTTGCATACGGAAGACGTTGAGTGCCTGTCGTTCTATGTCTTCCTCACCCATATACACCTCGCACGCCATACCGAACTTTGCGGAGACAGTAGCTGTTGCGACACCGTGTTGTCCTGCCCCGGTTTCAGCGATGATGCGTTTTTTGCCCATCCATCGTGCGAGGAGGATTTGACCGATCGCGCTGTTAATTTTGTGTGCCCCTGTATGGTTGAGGTCTTCGCGTTTGAGATATATTTTCGCGCCGCCGAGCGTCTCTGTCAAATGCTCGGCATAATAGAGCGGGTTTGGCCGTCCGACATATTCACGGAGATAGTACTGAAATTCTTGTTGGAAGTCAGGATTGTCTTTGAGTTCTATGTATGCTTCTTCGAGTTCTAAAAGGGCAGGCATGAGCGTTTCGGGGACGTATCTGCCTCCGAATTGTCCGAAATGCCCTGTTGCATCAGGGAGTTTTTTAATTATACCTTGCGGTTGGTTTGAGTGGACTTGGGATTTCATATTTATTTATCCAAATCTTCGGTTCTAAAACCCCCAGTCTTTAGACGGGGGATACAGAACCGCTCCTGTATTGTGTCAAAAAAA
>JAGWBV010000110.1:0-2583 GCA_021295715.1 Candidatus Poribacteria bacterium
TTTGCTGACGAGTGAACGCGTCGTCCATCGTGGACTTCCGAACCGTTCTGACACCGTCCGTTGGAGTGTTGATACGCGCTATAGTCAAATCGGGCTGCCAACCGGGCGCGAAAATGTTCCCGGATTTATCGCTCGAAGTCGAGTAAATCCTGAGAGTATTACCAAATCTCATCACGACTGGAATCGGCAATTCGCGTAGGGGCACCCCTTGTGGGTACCCACAAACTGTCAGATTAAGCGTCCCCGAACTTTTTCTGGAATAGAGAGACTGTATCGTGGTCGGGATGGTTCGGCAGTTCAGCGGGGGCTTCCCATTCTTCGGCAACATCTGCGTTTTCCAAGACCGATTTCCAACCTGCGAGGAAGACGTTCGTCTTGTGTAAAATCTCATCAAACGTCTGTGGCATTTCGTTGTGGAGTGCCATGTTCTGGAACGCCCAAATCGTCGGCAACCAGATCTCCGTCTTGTCGAACGGATAACCCGTGCCGGTGTGGATTCTGAAATTCTCGCCACCGTAGGCTTCCTGTGTGTGAATTTGCACCGTTCCCCATGAACCGCTCACTTGATGGAGTGTTCCGTAGAATTGACGACCCTCGCTATCGACATGCTCAAAGGTGAGGACACCCGGCGGACTGTGCCAACTATCCGCTTGATACGCGACGGACATAACTGGATTCCCCGCCTCCGCAACCGCCTTACAGACCATATAGAGACCATGGATGCCGTGGGTCGGATAGTCGTCGAACGAATTGGTCGCCGTGTAGCAGACGATCTGTTTATCGCTTGCCCACGCTTTGGCGCGTGAGATGGCATCGTTGTGCTCGTGACTCGATGGCGCGAGGAGGGTCGCGCCGTTCTTTTGCGCCAATTCAATCATTTGTTGTGCTTTGGCGAGGGAGTTTGCAAACGGGCGGTTGATGAGGTTCGGCAAACCCGCTTCGAGATACGGTTCATGGAGGATGTGGTTCCATGGGTGATTATAGTAACCACCAGAGATCACGCCGTCTACCTTCCCCAACATATCGTCAAAATTCTTGACGACTTCGCAGCCATAAGGTTCAGCAACCGCTTTTGCCTTTTCGTATTCAATATCCCAACAGTGGGTGATCCGCATTCCCGTAAACGGAGTATCTTTCTCACCAGGACGCGGATTGATGTGCGGTGCCCACAACGGCATGTGTGAATATGAATCTACGTTCAGAAATCCAACACGGAAAGGTTCAGAGTTAGGTGCTTGCATGACTATCTCCTTTGAATGGCTGTCGGTAGTCAGCCATCGGCAATCAGGAATAAGACGGGACCTTAAACAAAAACCCTCTTTGCTGACTGCTGATTGCTAATGGCTATCTACATTGAAACCCACGTTGATCCGTTTTCACAAGATTCAACTGTTTTGTAGATGAACTGCATACCCCGCAATCCGTCATAGACCGTCGGAAAATCGTATGCCTCGGTATCCATAGGATCGCCATCAATGTATCGGCGAATGGCTTCGACAACGCCAACATAAATCGTCGCAAACGCTTCCAAGTACCCTTCGGGATGCCCGGTCGGGATACGTGCACCTGCCGCCGCGGCTTCGGATAGATAGCCTTGACCGCGGGTCAGCGTTTGTCTCGGTTCACCGTAACGATAGAGTTCAAGATAGTTCGGATTCTCTTGCGCCCATTTCACCGCGCCCTGTTCGGCATTCCAGTAGCAATCTGACTAATGCTTAAAACGCCTTTACCACCACCTTGGAGACGGAGTAAAGCGTTGACATCCTCATCCAGGACTCTGTCGGGAAGGAAAGTACTCTTGTCGGCACAAAGCTCAACGATCGGATCGCCAGTGACGTATTCAAGCAGGTTCACGCAGTGTGTGCCGACATCACCCATCGTGCCACCGATACCTGACTGTGCTGGATCGACACGCCACGCCGCTTGTTTCTGACCGAGTTTCTCGTGCGGGACCATCAGGAAGTCCTGAAGGTATTCGACGATGACCTTACGGATTGGTCCCATTGAGCCTTCAGCGAACAACGCCCGCGCATGCCGCACGAGCGGATGTCCTGTATAATTGTGTGTCAACGCAAAAACAAGTCCCAAATCTTCGACGAGTTTTACAAGTGCCTCGGCTTCATCGAGATTGTAAGTCATCGGCTTATCGCAGACGACGTGGAAACCCGCGTCCAAAAACGTCTTTGCAATTTCAAAGTGGGAGATATTTGGTGTGACGATGCTGACAAAGTCGATACGCTCGTCTTCGGAGAGTGCTGCTTCGGCTGCCGCCATTTCCGCGTAGCTGCTGTAGCAACGGTTCGGATCGAGATACAACTCTGCCCCAGTGGTTCGTGTATTCTCTGGGTCGCGTGAGAAACATCCGGCAACGACTTCAATTTGCTGATCGAGTGTGGCAGCGATTCGATGGACACCGCCAATAAACGCGCCCTGTCCGCCACCGACCATGCCCATTCGTAATTTTCGATTCCAAGATTCCATAATACTTTACTCCAAATAGGATTTTAAAAATATCTACCTCGTTCCTCAACCGTAGCCTGCAACACCGGCGCAGGCGAATTTAAGGGATGTCCGTCAAAGTTC
>JAGWBV010000110.1:2623-13429 GCA_021295715.1 Candidatus Poribacteria bacterium
ACACCGGCGCAGGCGAATTTAAGGGATGTCCGTCAAAGTTCTAATCAATGTCATTCCTCCGCAAGGAAAAATTAAAAATTTTTAACTCAAGCCGAGAATATCCCGATTCCGTGCCGTGTCGGTCTCTCCGCCTGCGAAATCATCAAAGGCGACATCGGTCGTTTCGATGATGTGTTTAGCGATAAACGGTGCTCCCTCTGCCGCGCCTTGTTCTGGACTTTTCACGCAGCACTCCCATTCCAGGACTGCCCAACTGTCGTAACCCGCTTCGGTCAGGAGTGTGAACACTTGTGTGAAATCCACTTGTCCATCGCCAAGCGAACGGAATCTCCCCGCACGTCCAGCCCATGATTGATAACCACCGTATACACCAACCCGACCTGTCGGACGGAATTCGGCATCTTTAACGTGAAACCCCTTGATACGTTCGCTGTAAAGTCGGATGAAGTCGATATAGTCGAGTTGTTGAAGGAGAAAGTGGCTGGGGTCGTAGTTGAGACAAGCGGCAGGATGGTTGTCCGTGTAATCTAAGAACATCTCGTAGGTCGCGCCATCGTAAATGTCCGAACCCGGGTGGAGTTCGTAAGCGAAGACCTGACCGTTAGCGTGTGCCAGATCCAGAAGTGGCAGCCAGCGTGCGGCGAGTTCTTTGAACGCCTCTTCAATAATTCCATCGGGACGTTGGGGCCACGGATAGACGGTGTGCCACGCGAAACCGCCTGAAAGCACCGGGATAACATCCAGTCCCATATTCACCGAAGCGTGGATACATTTCGTTAATTCCTCTGTCGCCCACGCTGTCCTTTCTGCTCCTCGCAAACCGGGCGGATGGAATGCCTCAAACATAACTTCATACGCAGGATGCACAGCCAAAACCTGTCCAGCGAGGTAGCCAGCGACCTCTGTCGCTGCAAGCCCCATCTCATTGAGCGTCCCTTTGAATTCATCGCAATAGGCTTTGGATTCAGCGGCTTTTCCGATGTCAATGACGCGATCGTCCCAATTGGGAATTTGGACACCTTTGTACCCCAAACCTGCAACCCATTTTCCGATATTTTCCATCGTATCGTATGGTGCTTCATCCCGCATGAATTGGGCGAGAAAGATAGCTGGACCTTTGATTTTCGGCATTGTTCCTGTGCTCCTGTATTTGTGTGTAAACGCTAACAATGTAAGCGGTAAAGTTTATATTGCATTAACCGCGACGTTCATCCGGACTCCGGTAGGTGCGGTTTTGCGGCGTACTCGGCCCGACGAGTGCCACACGCGCACTCGGCGTTGATTCATGCGATCTGCATTCCTAACCAGGGTTCCCACCCGTTACTGGGTAGGACCTTTTAAGAGGAATCATCAATCAGAATTGGTATTACGACTTATGTAGGTTGCTCTTTTGTAGCATAACCTGTTAGGTTGTGTCAGGAAACCGTCTGCGTTTTTTATACGCTCTCTTTCACGGCGTGGGCGATGCTTAAAATTGCGTAAGTCCTGTTTATAACATGTATCCGCAAGCCTGAAACGGAGTGGAAGGCGGAGGATAACAGAAAATCGTCATTGAACTCGCTTCGTTGTTTAACGCTTCGCGAATTATCAAAAACACTCAGTCCGCTTCAAATCGGCGAAAAATAATTACCAAATCATCACGAACTTTGGGTATAATATATAAAAGTCCATATGTAATGTCAAGGATTTTAGAGGTGGATCCAGAGTCCCTGAGTTTTCCAATGATCTGAATAGCGGATGATACAGATTTCGTAGATGATACCCTTCCATTCAAAACGTAGCCCGTAATGAAATTAGGTTCTCCTTAAATGGCATAATTTTGCTTCGCAGCGAGAATGCTTTACATGTGGAGGGGTTTTTGCTTGGGTGTTTCTTCAGATATACGGAAATGCGCGTCAAGTACGAAATCCACCTCACCGAACCGCAAGGTATAATTAAAAAGTGAAAGGGAAAAGGGTGGAGCAACCTATCTATGGATTGACGGTTCGCGGGGTGACGAAGCATTTTCGTCGGACCAAACGAACCAACGATAAACCGCGTTTTCATCAGAAGATCCAGCGTATGTTCAGGCGCGAGAAGGAAGTCATCCGGGCAGTTGACGGTATCTCTTTAGAGGTAAACATCGGAGAAATCTACGGGATTCTCGGTGCGAATGGCTCGGGAAAATCGACGCTGATTCGTCTCATTTCAACGCTACTACTGCCTGATGCTGGGAATATTCAGGTCTTCGGAGACGACGTGGTAACAAATAGTCTGAAGGTTCGACAGGTGATGAACCGCGTCTCTGTTGAGGCTTCTTTCTTTAAACGTCTCTCTTCGCAAGAGAACCTGATTTACGCTGCCCGCCTCTACGGTATCCCTGCTCCCGAAGCCGGACGAAGATCACAGCAGATTTTGGAAAGACTCGGCTTTGCGGCAGATCGGATGAACGAGGAGATGGAGCATCTGTCGCGCGGGATGCAACAGAAAGTCGCCATCGCGCGTGCCTTACTCACCACCCCTATGCTACTCCTACTCGATGAGCCGACGACAGGACTCGATCCGAAATCTAAACGCGATGTGCAAGCCTTTATTGAAGAGATCCGTCAAGAGCGGAACGCTGTCATACTCCTAACGACGCACGATATGGCGGAGGCAGAGAGGTTGTGCGACAAGATCGCAATTATCGATAAAGGACAGTTTATCGCAGAAGGGACAGTCGAGGAACTCATCGCGAATGCCCCATCTCAGAACGGGGTGCCAGCGACGTTAGAGGACGTGTTTATTGCACTGACGGGGAAAGGGATTGAGGAGGAAGAGTAGTTTATGAAGCAAGTTCTGGCTTGCAAGCTACGCCAAAAAAATGCTGAATTTTGTTCGGGAAACGATTGTCTCTTATGCTTTTATTGAACGCAACTTCAATCTGCTGAAGCGGTATATGAGCTGGGAAATTCTCTTTTTCAGTTATTCCATCGTCAATGCGCTAACAATCGGCTTGATTATGGTAGGACGTGGCAGCAGTCAAGATGTGCTTTACCTCGTCATTGGCGCACTCGTTTGGGGGTTTCTCTCCATTATGATGCGTGAGGTGAGCGATGCGATTACATGGGAGAGATGGGAGGGGACGATTGAATATACCTTTATGGCACCGATTTACCGCATCACGCACCTTGTCGGTTCCTGTCTATTTGCAATTCTATATGGGTTGCTGCGGACAGCCTTAGTTTTGGCGATAATCCCCTTCTTTTTTGGGGAACACATTGATTTAAGCAACGCCAATTGGCTAACGATGGTGGTCACTGTTCTTATCTCCAGTCTCTCTTTCATCGGTATCGGGCTGATGGCGGCGATATTTCCATTGTTGTCACCGGAGAAGGGACAAGCCGCAACAGGGATCATTGAGTCGATGCTACTCTTAGTCTCCGGTATCTACTATGAAATTGAGGTGTTACCAGCATGGCTTCAACCGATTTCCAAAATTTCGCCTGCCACGTATACACTCAGGTCGATTCGTGCAGCGATGCTTGAGAACGCGCCTGTTCAGAGCCAAGTGGGTAATCTCGCTTTACTCCTCATCATTGGTATCCTACTCATTCCACTTGGATTTTTGATTTTCCATTTGGGTGAAAAATACGCCAAACGCGTCGGTAGGCTGAAAAGGAGTGGTTAGTGCTGAACCAGCATTTACTATGACAACAAGGGTGGAATTATCAGATGAAACAGAGATTGGAGATGGAATTAGAGGCTATCACAGAGTTATCGCCACTTGAACTCGCATTGAGGATCGTGCTGCTCGTTCAAGAGATGATTGAGACGGTAAGACAGTCCTTGGGGGCTGAATTGGAGTTTGATATTTTTCTCGTGATAGAGGGTCGCGGGGTTCGTCTTGTCATGGAACCGGTGTAAATTGTATTGACATATTTTGGAATAAGGTGGATAAATTCATGAAATACGTCGTTATTTTTGAAGAAGGTAAAAACAGCTGCAGTGCTTATGTTCCGGATCTTCCGGGATGTATTGCTGCGGGTGAAACATTAGAGGAAGTCAGAAAATTAATCGCCGAAGCCATTGAATTTCACATTGAAGGGTTACGGGCAGATGGAGATGTTGTCCCGCCACCATTGTCAAATCTTCTTGTTCATATTTATTGAACGCCCTCGAAATTTGTGGTAAAATAAAGGAAATCTACATCAGCGTCTGGAAACCAAGATTCCTAACAAGGAGAAACTTAAAGATGACAACAGAGCAAATCATAACCCAAGACCCAGATATTCACGGCGGAATGCCTGTGTTTACTGGCACTCGTGTTCCCGTCAAAAGCCTCATTGATCATCTGAAAGCCGGTGATAGCCTTGACTATTTTCTCGAAGGTTTCCCCTCAGTTTCTCGACAACAAGCGATTGCTTTTTTAGAAATCGCATTGACCACAGCTATTGGAAACCCATCGTCCGGCTCAGACGAGTTAGGTTGAAAATCAGATGCGTGTTCTACTTGATGAAAACTTGGACTGGCGGTTGGTCCGCTATTTTGACGCGGATTTTCAGGTCACAACGGTTTCTCGGCAAGGTTGGAAAGGGACGAGGAATGGCGAACTTCTCAGGCAAGCTGCCGCAACCTTTGACGCACTTATCACCATGGATAAAGGCATTGAACATCAACAGAACCTCCGCGAATACGCGATCGGGATCATCCTCATCTCCGCGAAAAGCAATCGTCTTCAGGACATTCAACCGGCGATGCGCCGCGTTAACCAAGTCCTAAGAACGCTTGAGCCCCGTCAGGTCATCCACGTGACGCTTAACACGTAACCTCTTCTTACCTTTGAAAGTTATGACGGAGATGAGCATGACGAATTTACAGATTCCGTATGCCTATACTACCAGTAAAATCCCGATCTCTCCAGAAATAGCAGAAAAAGGGCAGGATTTCTCGTGTCCATTGTGTGATTGTGAGGTCGTCTTGAGACGTGGAAAAGTGAGACGTCCGCATTTTGCGCATAAGCCAGACACCGGATGTTCAGGCGAAGGCGTTCGACATAAGGTCGCAAAACAGATGATTTATCTTATGTATCTGAGAACGGTTCGCACTGTAATGACGAGTGTGACGACATTCCGAAGATGCCCAAACTGCTCGCAGGGTGTACTTTTTTCTCAAACTCCCAAATTTGATGATGTTGCCTGTGAAATTAATGTTGGCAAACACAGAGTAGACATTGCTCTATTGAGAGATGGAAAGCCTATTTCAGGAATAGAGGTAAGGGACACTCACCCCGTTGATGATGCCAAATGGGATGCCTTTGAGGAGTTGCAGTTTCCATGTATAGAAGTGGATTCCAGAGATGTAATTTATATGTGGGAATATGATTTAAAGTCCTGGAGGCAGCCGCTCCCAAAACTATCGTTTCCTATGCGTCTTGACTTGAAGGCTATCAGACACAATCTACATCTTTTCAATGATCAACTCCATCGCATTTATTGCGATGAATGTGATGATGGGGTAGACCACCAGGAAGAGGGTGAGTCTTTGATGGAAGCGGATGAATCTATACCGGAAGAGGTGCGTGCCGAAATTTTAAATGAGGTGCATCGTCAAGTGCCCAGATTATTGGCAAAGGAACTTTCATCAATATTGCAATTCCATTCAAAGAGTGGGTCCGAAATTGCTAATGAGGAGTGGGACCAATCTGACAAATGATAAGCTGAATGTAACGTAAATAGACTTTTGAAACATTGAGCAACTTCTGCCGACGATATTGGTGCCTTACCGTTAGTGCATCATACCGTCCTTCGCCCTCGGATGTGCCTGTCAGTCGTGATGCCTATTCCTCCTAAAATAGAATGGTTCTGAAAAAAGAGGTGCCAAGTGGTTGTGTAAAGTCTTAGATAAATTCAGTTGTCCTACCCTCAATTTTATGGTATTCTTAATATCGTTGAAAATGCGCTGTGCTAACTGCGAATTCCACATTGATCTAGGAAGGAAGAATCATGACGCAGCTTCTTGAGAAAGTGCTTACCGAGGTTCATAAACTACCACCGGAAAAACAGGATGCCATCGCTGCTGTGATACTTGAAGAATTAGAAGATGCGCAGCTCTGGGACAAGGCTTTTTCCGAATCAGAAAATAAGCTTGCCCAACTTGCGCAGAAAGTTCGTACTGATATTAAGGCAGGACGCATCAAAAAAATGGGCATTGACGAGTTGTGAACTCATATCTAACAGAGGATTTTCTTGCGTGTTTTCGACAATTACCCGAGGATGTAAAAGAAAAAGCACGTAGGAACTATCGATTTTGGCGACAAAATCCTAACCACCCAAGTTTGCAATTCAAAAAGGTACATACCAGAGAGCCGATTTACTCAGTTCGAGTTGGAATTGGTTGGCGTGTTTTGGGCTTGCGAGAAGATGAAACATTCTATTGGTTCTGGATTGGCACTCATGCCGAATATGAGAGATTGCTGCGTCAATTTTGATCGTGATGCTCACAATGCCTATATGGGAGCGAGAACAGAGATTCGGATGCGGGTGTGTCCACCCCGACATTGACCCCGCTCGGATAAGACCAACACGATAAACCGACATCCACAGTAGCTACCGCCAGAGAAGAAAACAAAGCCCCAGACAGAACCATCATTTGACTTTCACGTCGCGCCCTGGAAACCGGACACAGTTTTTAGAGCATGATCCCCCCGCCTATAACTTCCGAGAAACCGAGCGTGGCACAGAATACAAACGCGACCCCGACTTCCCGATTACTATTAGGGGGCTTGTGTATCTTACTTGCAGCCCGCAGTCTAAACAACTCTCGTGGCGGATGGTAGAAAACGAAACAAAAACGGGGATTATTAAACGTGATAAGTCAGTTACGTTTCGCGAGGTTGCCTGCTTTGAATCGTGCGATTCCGCCGCGGTCAGCGAGTTCGGCGTTAGCGTAGTGTGCCGGCATGAGACTTGTCACGTTTTTGCTTATGCTGCTATAATAACAGGAAGGATGTTTCGGGTTTTCAAAAAACGTGGATAAAGGGAGCGGGGTATGAACAACGAATTTATCTCAATTATGACAGAGCGAATTGTACAAGGCTTTGATCCGTTACAGATTATCCTCTTCGGCTCACAGGCACGTGGGGACGCAGATCCGAAAAGTGACATAGATCTGCTCGTCGTTTTTGCTGAACTTCGGGATAAACGAAAAACCGCTCTTGATATTATGCGTGCCCTGTCCGACTTACCTGCGGCAAAGGATATTCTTGTCTCAACGCCTGAAGAACTCGAACGCCACCGGACTCGGATTGGATCGGTCCTGCGTTATGCGCAACGCGAGGGGAAAGTCCTCTATGCAAGCAATTGATCGACTCGCAGACACCTCCCGCTGGCTGCGTTATGCCGAAGAGGACTTGAGAACTGCTGAAACCCTTCTCAGGCAACCCGATGTACCGCCTCGCCAAGCCTGTTGGTGCGCTCAACAATCCGCTGAAAAGACACTGAAGGCAGTACTCATCTTCTTAGAGATTGATTTCCCGAGAACGCATGACTTAGATGCGTTGCGAAACTTGGCACCTGAGAGTTGGCAACTCAAAGCCACGCATCCAGACTTAGCACCCCTAACAAGATGGGCAGTCGATGCCCGGGTGAAATGCCCGAAGCTACGAACATAGACGCATCCGAGGCTGTTGAGCAGGCACGTGCTGTTTGGACATCCGTATCTACTGCGCTCTCAGAACACGGTTATCACGTAGGGCAAGATTTCTGATCACATTCGTTGCAAGCGAGTCTGCCCGGTAAGTTCGCTTTTCACCGCTTACCATCTTTAAACCGTGCGATTGCTCCCTTTTCGGCAAACTGCGCTCTCGCATAATGAGCAGGCATACCCGGGTCTTTCCACCGACCCGCCACTTGAATATCCACCAGGGACGCTCCTGATTTTGCAAGAGAGACTGTCGTTCCAATCCGTAGGGAGTGTCCCGACACCTTCTCCGTCAGCCCCACCCTCGCAGCACAGGACTTAATAATCCGTCTCACACCGTCGTCCGTCAAGTGAGACAGCTCACCCGTCTGTTTGTCGCGATAGACGTTGTCACCGCGGGCAGTCATTCTCCGAAAGAGATAGCCTTCCGTAAGCCCCGACCGTTGTAACCATTCAGTGACTATTTTACGGGTATCCTCACACAGATACAGGTGTTCCCCTGAACCCTCTGGGTCGGTCTTAGAGAACCGAAGCCGGAGTGTGTTATCCTCAAGGTCAGAGATACGGAGCTCCGTCACTTCGGAGATACGCAATAGCCCGTCCGACATGACCCGCAGAATAGCAGAATTGCGGAGTCCGCGGAGCGTGCCGTCTGCCTCCTGAACCGCACATATCCTTTCAACTTCTTTCCATATGAGGCATTATATCTCGTGCGCGACATCGTGTTAGAAAGGTAGAAAAATAGGAGGGAACATTCAATCAGATTATATGGACGGAATTTTTAATTGCTTACAAATTTGCTTGGCAAGTACATTTTTAATCTCGGTGTGTCTGGGCACTGTGGCGTGAGTGCCTAACTTTGGATGCCACCATCGCGAATGTTTACGACCTTCTTTATAAAGCTCACAGCCATGGTCTTCAAGATGCTTAAGCAGTTGCCTGCGTTTCATACATCAATTCTTACTTCCTCAAACCCGCTTTCAGTTTGGTCCGACGCTCCCGGCGCGCCGAATTCCAAAATATCAGAAGTCTTTACCGCTTCAGATTCACTTTCCGTTCGGCGAGACACTTCAAGCGTTTCATCTTCTAAGATTTCGCGAAGCGTGATTTGCAACGTATCTAATAATTCACTTTTCGTTCGTTCTTGACAGGTAACACCTGGAACTTCCAATATCCACCCAATCCACCATCCCTCACTCTCTCGGATGAGAGCCGTATAGGTTTGTGCTATCTCTGCAGGACTGGATTCTGTCTTGAGCCACTCCTGAAGAAATAGAAGGTCTGATTCATAAGAGTCGGCGTCTCGACTACGTTTCCTGATAATCAATGGATCTTCCTTCACCATATCAAGATGCCGTGTGACAAAAATGACCGGCACGCTGATAGACAAATCGTGCAGCCGACGAACGATTGTATTTCCACCTTCATGATCATTGTCCGACTTCATGTCAAGAATCGCACCACTGTAGGAATTATCTATTTTTTCCAATGCGCTCAACGGATCTGTTACGATGTCAGTTTCAACAGTCAGATTGTATTTTTTATTGAAAGTATCTACAGTGTCTATAAAGTCCCGTTGTTGCTCTTCTGCGTCTTCGACAAGCAAAATTTTCATCGTATTCATTTTTCACCCTCCGTTTGTTTTAGGCTGAAGTGTGATGTCATGTATTGCTGATCGGTTGCTATCTTCCAGTACAGGCGTTCCGTAACACACCACGTTTTAATTCCATTCTCAAAGCCTATAATACCTAATACAGTCTACCTTAAACCTACAGAAATGTCAAGTTATGATCGACTTAATTTTACGCATGCTGCAGCACCGCAACCTCGTAAACTTGAAACATGGCAGGACTGCAATCTTACAGTCCCCAGTGCTCAGTTTTCGCTCTAATACGCGATAGCATTCCCAAGACATCTGTAGTAATGGGTATGTATAACTCGAATTCTATAACGCTATTATAGAAAACTGGATACGGCGTTTTTTCTCGTTTTGAATACAATGAGGAAGGCAGGTTCCTAATTCTGTTTGCACGTTTTATCGATCGTATTCTACATGTTAGAAAATTCTATAATAAAAATATATTATTTATTTTTTATTTCCTATATTGTATATTTACCTCATCCAGAGACGTGGATGCTGTATCAAATCGCAGAATCTGAGGATGCGACACTACGCAATAGCAAGAAGCTTGCCAGTAGGATTCGAGACGCAACGATCCGCGGTGCCTTGATAGGGATACAGACGCTCTCCTGGCGGTAACAGAAAAATAGCATCCAGCGCGGTGCCCTAAATCATGGAAAGGTGTATGTATATGAGATTCTTAGTCGTAATTATCTTGAGTGGGGCATTAGGCATGTTTCATTCTCAAATCGTAGAGGCTGCAGAGATAACGGTTGTTGACAATAATGTCTTCGTGGAAACCGATACCTATGAAGTCCATTTTATGGACGGCGTTATCAACCATCTTTCTAATAAATTAACGGGAGAAACTTATACGCTCCGTCTAGGTGTTGGTGATGTGCCTACAGGTATCAGTGGACGCAGTGGATTATTAAGAAGAAGCGGCGGATCTGTCTGGACAGACCAGACAACGCTAACAGAGGCAAGAAAAGTCGCACCCCTCAGAGCAAGACTTGTGTTTATGCAGGGACAAAACGAGATTCGTCTGTTTATAACGGTCAATGAGAGGACGGGTGATCTATTAATTGAACAACGGGGTATTTCGGATACAGCAGGGGTCTACGGTATTCAGTGGGGGTGTGGAAATCTGGATGTCAGGGGCCTGGACCTTATTCTTCCAGCAGAAGGGGGACAAGTCTTTGATGTTACGACTCCAATTACCTCAAGAAGATTCAAATATCCGGGTAGTTGTTGTGGGGGCTGGGAAGCACAACTCGCAATCATTCAAGGACAACGGGGCGGATTTTTCGTTCGTGGTGCAGATGCAACCTTTCAGTTTAAAGCACTCCATTATGAAAAGGATGCCGAAAGTTTCGCGCTCGGTTTTGAGACGCAAAACCAAGCACCTTTTGATGCCCTTACCTCTGCAGAATCTGTTATATGGAGATTATAGTGTCCATTAGAATTAAAAAGACATTTTTTGTATTTTGTAATAGAATGTGTCTATTATGGCATATTCAACAGAT
>JAGWBV010000111.1 GCA_021295715.1 Candidatus Poribacteria bacterium
AAATTATGGCAGACCTTCGGCAAGCTGAGGAGAACGGAATTAACACCGTCCTCGCTCGTGCCGATAGGCATATCATGCGGACGCTCAACGAATATTGGAACAAGGGTGGCACCCTTCGGTGGATCGCCCAGACACCAAAAGATACAGAATACGCCAGTCTCGACGAATACCTACAGATTATTGCTCGCTATAAACCGATTGCTATCTACCACCACGGCGGCACAACCGATAAATTGTATGCCGAAGGACGACTCGCTTCCTTACGCGATGGACTCAAACGTATCCGCGACCTCGGTTGTGCAGTCGGACTCGGCACGCACGATCCACACGTCCTCAAGTACTGTTACACTGAAGGATATGATGTTGACTTTTATGTCTGTGCTTTGTATAATCATACGAAACATCGGGAACTCTATCTGCCGGACGATCGGTACACTGCATTCGCCGCGATACAGGCGATACCGATACCGATAATCGCGATAAAAGTGTTAGCCGCGGGTAGGAACGAACCGCATGAGGCACTTCAGCTCGCACTTGAGAATATCAAACCGACGGACGCGATGGCAGTTGGCATGTACACCCAATTTCAAGCAGATCAGATTCATCAGAATGCATTAACCGTTGCAAAATTATTGTCTGAACCGGGAGTATCAGGGTTAGAGAAAAAATTGTAGTGCTTTGTCAACTTTGAAATTGAAAGGGAGTCCGTTTGTAGTAGAGAAACCATTCATTGCCCGTCACGGCGCGAAAAAAATAGTGCTACTGCAAGCACATCCCAGAAAGACACAACGTAATGAAACGAATTGTAGAACCAGAAGTCATGGACACAGTCGAAGCCGCCGAAGCCTACGATGCGATGGAGCACGGCGAGGTAGACCGCGCTTTCGTAGACCGCGTTGTCGCACTCGGTGCGAGCACTGGACATTTTCTCGATGTCGGCACCGGTCCCGCACAGATTCCTATCTTACTCGCCCAACGCTGTCCCGATATCCACATTACCGCCATTGACTTGTCCGAGGAGATGCTAAAGATAGCGAAACGTCACGTCGCGGATACCAGTCTCACCGATCGGATAACCCTTGAACTCGTTGATGCGAAAGCCCTACCCTACCCCGATAACACTTTTGACGGACTCATCTCCAACAGCATTGTGCATCACATCCACGATGCGATGAAGGCACTCAAAGAGATGGGCAGAGTTGCCCGTCCCCAGGGAACTGTTCTCATCCGAGACCTCATCCGTCCTGAAACAGCCGCGGATGCGCAAGCCTTTGTGGATCTGTATGCCGCGGATGACACCCCTTATCAACAGAAATTATACTACGACTCCTTTTTCGCCGCGTTCACCATTGCCGAAGTCAACGAAATGCTAACACAGATGGACATGCCGGGTGCCGCTGTCGTTCAAAGCACAGATCGCCACTGGTCAATAGAGCGTGCTGTTTAATATCCCATAGGACTTACGCATGGTGCTCTTTTGTCGCATAACCTGTTAGAATGTTACACCTTTCACCAAATTATTTTTTCCCCAACATGGAATCGCAACCGGGAAACACACAAGAACCCCACGTCCCTACTGGGATCTCAACCGAAAACCCGCACAGAAGTGCCAATCTAAAAATGTTATAGAAACGTAACATTTTAAGGAAAATAGGACTTATGCCCTTCCCTGGTAGGCAGGGTTTCCTAACCACACTATAAGTGTCAATTTTAAAAAAGCAAGGCGTTTTCTTCCAAAAGCATGTTCTGAAACCCAAACCATCACACACGTCAGCGAAAACATCAGCCGACAGTTTGCCCTCTTGAGTCCCGAAGGGACGGCATGTTTATAATAAGGGACCTAAAATCCCGTGAAAAATCCCGTAGGTTGGGTAGAACGGCGTTACGGAAGACGGATGTAAGTCTGTCAAACACACGTCAAATCCAACAGGTCATCATATACTCGCAACACCGAGTGAAACCCAACTTCATAGCGTTAGAACCCCGGGAACTCCACAACAAATGCGGATGTGAGACGAATATAAAACCTCTTAATCCTTTCCATCTTAAAATCCTGTAAATCCTGATTCAGATAATTTTTCCTACACTTCTTTTTCACAAATATGTTATAATATCTGCAAGTTCCCCAAGATCCAAATCCAAAATTTCGCTTTCGCATAGGAGAAATTGCAATGCCCAAAGTTACCTTTGTTTTTTCACTGTGTGCACTCCTCGTTATTTCCAACTTTAGTATCGCCAATGTTGCAGAAGACGGACTCGTCGCCTACTGGCCCTTTGACGAAGGCAAGGGTAAAGAAGCCATAGATGTCACAGGCAATGGGCACGACGGAGAGTTTAACGATGATCCGAAGTGGGTTGAGGGAAAGTTCGGCACTGCACTCGAATTTGATGGCATCGACGATCATGTCATCGTCGCAGACGATCCCAACTTCGCAATCGAGGAAAATATCACCCTCATGGCGTGGTTCTGTCCAAACGATGATCTCACCGGTCACCGATTAATGAGTAAAAATAACTCCATCTTCGTCATCTTCGACTTCGGCAACGCAGACAGCATCGACTTTCTCGTCAAACCCAACAATACCTTTGCGCAATCCACAACAACCGATTGGAAAGTCGGCGAGTGGTATCATTTCGCAGGGACGTTCGATGGAAAGACAATGAAGGTCTACATAAACGGTGAACTCGAAGGCGACGCTGCCAACGATGTTCCAATTGCTCCGTCCGGTTTAGAACTCTGGATCGGCGGCGATGATCTCGGCAACGCCACCGACCACTTCCCCGGTAAAATTGATGAAGTACGGCTTTATGAGAAAACCTTAAGCGAAGACGACATCCAAAAGGTCATGGAAACCCCACAAGATGTCGAAGCACGTGGCAAACTCGCCACAACGTGGGGAAAATTGAAAACAAGACTTTAAAAGAGGTCCGCCGTTTAAACAGTTTAGTAGGAAAACTGAGCCTCGTGGAGGCACTTATGTCAACGCTTACAGTATATACTTATTTAACGTGAGTTTGATAATAAAAATTGAAAGAGACTCCGTAGGTCGGGTAGAGCGATGAAGGACACAGAAGTCTTTAGTTTCGCCACAAATGTCTCTTTTTTTAGGACAAATTCAGAAAAATAAACATAGCGAAACCCGACAATCCACCGTTGCCCCTGCGAGAATGAGGCAGGTTTCCAACGATACGCTTATGTCAAACTCACGTTATTTAACACCCGAGGAATACCTTACTTGGGAACGCAAGCAGCCCTTTAAGAACGAATATCACGACGGACAGATAATAGCGATGTCTGGGGCAAGTCGTTCCCACAATCGTATTACGGTAGATATAACTGTTCAACTTAGCAACCAATTAATGGGGGCAGATTGCGAAGTCTTCTCCGGCGATATGCGCGTGCGCACTAACCCAACAGTTTCCTACTTCTATCCAGATATTATTGTTGTCTGTGGTGAACCCCGTTTTGAGGATGACATCTTTGATACACTCCTCAATCCCATTCTTGTCGTGGAAGTTCTATCGCCCTCAACTGCAGGGTATGATCGGGGTGAAAAATTTGAACACTATAAACAACTCGCATCCTTACAAGAATACATGCTCGTTTCACAAGACAGAGTGCACGTTGAGGGCTACCGTCTCCATGGCACGCGATGGCTCCACAAAACCTTTCAGTGTCTTGAGGATGTACAATCACTTGCTTCGATTGAATATGAGGGGCCCTTGCGTACCATCTACAGACGTGTTGCGCTCAATTCATCATAAAAATAGTATAGTAGCTGAAATCAGAATTTCATATACTTTTTGCAATTAGGAAGGAAGCTGCGTGTCAAACCAACAGAAACGCCCCGTCGTTCTCATCATTCGAGACGGCTGGGGCAATAATCCGTATCCCGAATTTCAACACGCCAACGCTGTTCATCTCGCAAAAACACCCGTAGATGACTGGCTGCGACACAACTATCCAAATGTCCTAATCCATACCTCCGGCGAAGATGTCGGTTTACCTCCGGGTGTCATCGGCAACAGTGAAGTCGGACATCAGAATATCGGGGCAGGACGCGTCGTGAATCAAGAACTCCTCCGTATCAGCACCATGATCGGTTCCGGCGAGTTTGCTCAGAATAAAGTGCTTTTAGACGCAATTGCCCATGTCAAAAAGCATCGGACATATCTCCATCTCATGGGGTTAGCAAGCGACGCTGGTGTTCACAGTTCACTTGAACATCTATACGGTCTCCTCACACTTGCCAAGGCGAACGGACTCGAATCTCACCAAGTTTTAATTCACAATTTCAGCGACGGCCGCGACTGCCAGCCCGATTTGGGCATCCAATTCTGTGAGCAAATTGAAGCAAAGTTGAAAGAGGTAGGCATCGGACAGATAGCTTCAGTCATCGGACGCTATTACGCAATGGATCGCGATGATCGATGGGAACGCGTTGAGGTGGCATACCGTCTTTTAACCGAGGGGGCCGATAACAGCGTCGCTGCCGCTACAGATGCCTATCGTGACTATTACGAGACTCCTGATGATGCCAACCGTAAAGGCGATGAATTCGTCCGTCCGTCCGTAGTGATTGGCAGTGATGGCAAACCACTACCGCGTATCACTGATGGGGATGCCGTTATCTTCTATAACTTCCGCGGTGATCGACCCAGAGAACTCACCAAAGCGTTTTGCCTCGATGAATTCCCGTTTCAAGCAGAAGGGAAAGACGGGGTCACGCGACAGATGGGATTTAAACGGAATTGCAAACCTGACGTTAAGTTTGTTACAATGACCGAGTATGAGCAGGGAATGCCTGTTGAAGCCGCTGTCAAAAAACCACCCAAGATGCAGAATACACTCGGTGCTTATGTGAGTGATATGGGACTCACGCAGTTCCGATGCGCAGAGACTGAGAAATTTCCACACGTTACCTTCTTTTTTAACGACTACCGAGATGAACCCTACAAAGGCGAAGATCGACAGATTATCGCCTCTCCACGTGACGTAACGACCTACGATCAGAAACCGGAGATGTCCGCACCCGGTGTGACAGAGGAGATGTTACGTCGAATCGATTCCGACAAATATGACTTGATGGTACTCAACTACGCCAACGGCGACATGGTTGGGCATACAGGATCGCTCTCAGCCGCTATCAAAGCAGTTGAGGCAGTTGATGTAGGCGTCGGAAAAATCGTTGATGCCGTGCTTAAAAAGGACGGCGCGCTCATCGTCACTGCTGACCATGGGAACTGTGAGCAGATGATTGATCCAGAGACCGGTGGTATTCATACGGCGCATACCACCTATGACGTAGATCTCATCTTTGTTGATAATCAACGCAGAGGACAGCAACTCCGTGAAGACGGACGGCTTGCCGATATTGCACCAACAACACTCCACCTTCTCGGTTTGGCACAACCCACTGAAATGACAGGTGAATCACTTTTCTAATGTTCCTTGCGATCAGTTAGGTAAGTTTAGCGTTTAACGTTCCTTTTCGTATATCCGATTGCACCTGCTTTGCAGTGAGAATGCAGACTACAATTTTGGTTTAATGTTTTGTTCTTAGCCAGTAACCCGCTCGTAATGAAATTATGCCTAATGGTATAATTTGTCTTTACTTTACATTTGGAGCGTAGTCCAGAGGCAGATAAATCAAAAAAAGGAGATTTTGGTATGTCCCCACTGATTGACCAGCAAGTTAACGACGATTTCAGGCTATTCGCCGGCAGCGCGAACCCGGCATTGGCAAAAGATATCGCTGCGATTTTAGGTGTTGAACTCGGTAAAATTACAATTGAGCCGTTTCCCAACCTTGAGACTCGCGTCCAGATTGAGGAAAGTATCCGAGGCACGGATATTTATGTTGTGCAGCCAACGAGTCAACCTGCCAACGAAAATCTGATGGAGCTGCTCATCACGATTGATGCCATGAAACGCGCATCCGCCCGGCAGATTACCGCGATTATTCCATACTTTGGATACTCGCGCCAAGATCACAAAACGACGGGGCGCGAACCGATCAGTGCAAAACTCGTCGCGAATCTCTTGACGACCGCCGGGGCAAGTCGCGTCATGGCTATTGATCTACACGTGCCACAGATACAAGGTTTCTTTGATATCCCGATGGATCACTTGACCGCCCTAACGACCTTGACAAATTATTTCCGTGAGAAACAGGTTGAAAACGGTGTAATTGTTGCACCTGATGCAGGTCGCGCCAAATTAGCAGAAAAATATGCAGATATTCTTGGACTTCCGTTAGCCATCATGCACAAGCGGCGAACCGGCGTTGATGGACAGGGTGTTAAGTTCGTCGAGCTTGTTGGAGATGTTGAGGGCAAAACCCCAATTATTACCGACGATGAAATACAAACAGGGGGGACGATTCGCCAACAAGCCATAGCCTTGGCAGAGGCAGGGGCAGAACCAGCTTATGTCTGTATCGCACACCCTATATTGGTCGGTCCAGCGTTGGAACGGCTCAGTCATCCAGCAATTCGCGAGGTCGTCACCACCAATACGATCCCCGTTCCTGCTGAAAAGCAACTCGATGGGAAAGTTAAGGTGCTTTCTATCGCACCACTCCTCTCTCAAGCCATATTGAGAGTACATCAACACCGATCGGTGAGTCAAGTTTTCCGGGATCAGCACCTCGATTTCCCTGTTTAAGAGGACTATGGGTAAAAAACTGATACTTTACCTCAGCCATTGCGGTTCGAGCATCGGTGGCGGTGAGAAGCAACTTGCTTATCTCGTCGAAAATATTGATCGAACGCGCTATCGTCCGCTTGTTGTCTGTCCTGATGATGGTGTTTTTGTAGAACACTTGAGACGCGCCAATGTTCCCACAGTGATTCTCGATCTTCCGCCGTGGCGAAAGGCGAAATCGTTAATAGCGAGGCATAGAGCCACGAAAAAATTAGCGCGTCTTGCTGAGACACACAACGCTCACCTGCTCCATACCTCGGACTCGTGGTTTAACCCATATCTGTGGTCAGTTAGAAAACAGTTGAAAATCCCTGTCGTTTCACACGTCCGAAACCTCCTCACGCCTACACAGGTCCGAAAATACAGATTTGACCGGATGGACAGTATCATCGCTATCTCCGAGCAGAGCAGTGTTCCGCTCATTCAGGCAGGGATTGATGCCAAAAAGATTGATGTCGTCCATAATTGTGTTGATTTATCGGCTTTTCAACCGGTTTCTGAACCCATCCACTCGACGAAATATGTCATCGGTATTGTCGGTAGGATTGAACCCTTCAAACGTCAGAAAACGTTTGTTGAGATAGCCGTCAAGGTTGTTGCACAATGCCAGGAAATTAGGTTTCACATCATCGGTGCCGCGCTGGATACGGCAGAACATCGCGCTTACGAGCGAGAAGTCCGTCAATTGGTGACCAAGCATGGGCTGCAGGAACACCTTCACTTCACTGGTCACCGGACCGATATGCCCAAAGCAATGCAGAAACTCGATTTACTGGTAACCCTTTCAGCAGGGAGTGTCATCGCCGAGGCAATGGCGGCAGGTAAACCTGTCATTGGAACCCCCGTTGGCAGTACTGCTGAAATGATTGTTCACGGTGAAACAGGATACGTTGTGCCATTAGAGCCTATTGAGGGAATTGCAGATAAGATCCTTGAACTTGCCAAAGATCCGATCCGAAGCAGACGTATCGGAGAACGGGCAAGAAAATACGCTGAAGGCGCGTTCGGCGTTGACACACATGTCCGGAGGGTGGAGAACATTTATAAGAAATTGTTAATTACGGGTTGAAATTTTTAACGTTTTGACGTATAATAAAAGCATCATTTCGCGAAGAGGAGTGTAACAGAACAATGCTCACGCAAGAACAACGTGATTTTTATGGCGAAAACGGCTATATCGGCGTTGAGGCGGTGTTAACAGCAGAAGAAGTCGCTGATCTCCAACGCGTCACCGATGAATTCGTCGAAAAATCGAGAGAGGTCACCGAACATACCGACATCTTCGATCTGGAACCCGGACATACGCCCGCGAACCCGCGTGTGCGGCGTATCAAAAATCCGGGGCTACACCACGTCGTTTACGATTACGCCTTAAGGCACCCCAAGATTTTGGATATCGTGGAGCAACTCATCGGACCGGGGGTTCGGTATAATGGACATAAATTGAACATGAAGTATCCGGAGTTTGGAAGTCCGGTTGAATGGCATCAGGACTGGGCGTTCTATCCGCACACCAACGACGACCTGCTTGCAGTCGGGGTCGTGATTGATGACATGACTGTAGAGAACGGGGCATTGATGATACTTCCCGGTTCCCACAAGGGTCCGACTTTAGACCATCACCAAGATGGTGCTTTTATTGGAGCAGTAACGGATCCTGATTTCACACCAGAAGGTGCTGTGCCTGTTGAGTTGAAGGCAGGTGGAATCACCATTCATCACGTTCGGGCGTTGCACGGCTCTGCCCCGAATACCTCGGACAAACCGCGCCGCTTAAAGCTTGCCCAATACTGTGCGGTAGATGCGTGGCCCCTGAAAGGCATTCCAGATTGGGAGACTTTCAATAGCTTCATCATCCGCGGCGAACCCACGAATCAACCCCGTATGGTAACCGCACCTGTGCGTATGCCGGAACCCTATGCAGAGTTGAAAGGTTCAATCTACGAAGTGCAATCTCTACTTGACGACCCGCTTTATGCTAACAAGTGATAGCATCCCTGATGAAGCTTAATAAAATATTTGGGTAATTCTATAAAAGAGAGTTTTTAATCAAGCAGGTTCCATAATCTTGTAAATCCTTGAATCCTGTAAATCCTGATTCTGACGATTAATGCCTACATTACCCGATTCAATTCTTAATCTTCAGGCAGGGTGCTATGTCTATAGATAGGTGGAAATTTGCGTGCGTTATAATAGAAAATGCGAGGTATAACAACCTCGCATTGCAATATAAATTTACTTTTCTCTGACAAGGCAAGACGAGTGAATCTCGTCCAGTCAACTAAGCCTTAATTGGCGACTTGTGCGCTGAAACCTACATCTGTAACCGCCTTCACGAGCGTGTCTTTCTCAACCTTGTCCTTCTCAATTTTCACCACAGCTTTATTTTCTTCCATAGAAACACTGACAACTTCAGTCACACCGGTAAGCTTTGTGAGTGCATCCTGCACCTTCACAGCCAGCGTTACTTCTTCAATGGCTGGTGCTGCTGTTTGCGCGGGTGCTTCTTCTGCTTCTTTCTTTGCTGTGTCTGCACACGCAACCACAAATAACAGTGCTGCGAAACAGACGAATAGCATTCTCACGTTTAACTGACGCATAAGTCTAATCCCCTTATTTGTAGGGACGATCTCTCGATCGCGCCTCTTCAACTTTAGTTTTAATGGTTAAAACGTAATCGGATTCGGCTGCAAGAGAAGTATCGTTTGCAACCTGTACATATAGAGAAAGGGTGGGTAACCCCACCCTCCTCCGATTCAGCCTTATTGAGCGACTTCGGCACTGAAACCAGCACCTTGAACTGCAGAAGTGAGATCGGCAGACTTCACTTTACCTTTCTCAACCTTCACAACAGCCGTGTTATCCGTTGAAGAAACGCTTACAACTTCAGAAACACCGGTGACTTTACTGAGTGCATCCTGCACCTTGCTGGTACACGCGCCTCACGTCATCCCTGTAACGTTCAGTGTAACTTCTTCAACGGCGGCTTCCATCATGTCGCCATCCGCTTCCATAGCAGCTGTAGTGGTTTCAGGCATCTCTGCTTCCTTACTAATCAGACCACAGCCTACCACGAATACGAAAGCAATCAGACAAATAAGCGATAATTTTGCGATATGCATGGTTAACCTCCTTGAATTACTTATTTGTTATTTTAACACATATTAATTTTTTAGGCAAGAATTTTTTCAAATTAATACATGTGCGTCCAAAATTACACCGAAATACCCCCAAATTTATCGTCGACGATAACCCGCTTGCTCTGAGAGCGCATATAATTGTCTATTCTTCATAAAACGGATATCCTGCCCGCGGAGTTTCGATCCATACCGTTTTTCCAGAAATCGTATCCGCTCTTGTCGATCCGAGAGAAACATCTTTTTACGGGGCTGCATTTTGAGTAAATCGGTGGGCGACAATTTCTTCGGGTTGACAGGAACTTCGGAGCCATTGTAGTAACACTTCGGACACAATTGATAACGCGGATAACGCAGCCGACCACAGCGACATCGTGCCGTTCCATCAGGTCCACCGAGTACCTCTTTCTGAGTTTTTTCTGTCGCCATTGGGTTACCTCCGGTGGACATCTAAAAACGTGAAGACCTTCTGAATCCGTTGCAACTGCTTATGAAACCCAGCAGCCCGCTCAAATTCCAGTGTCTCCGAGGCTCTATCCCGTTTTGCCACCAGGCTTGTTTGCACTTTTTCATATTCCCCATCTAGCAAATCAACGATGTCTGTAATCATCTCTCCGTAGCGTTCGCGCGTAATGAGTGCTGCACACGGTGCATCGCACCGTTTCAGATCGTACTGAAAACAGGCGCGAAACCCCGGAATCGGTATAATCTCACCTTCGCACGTCCGAACCGGAAAGATCCGCTGTAAAACGTCAATCGCTTCATCTGTCCATCGCCGACTCGACAACGGACCGAAATATCTCGCACCATCCGGCTGTGCTTCGGAGACCCTGTCAAGGCGCGGAAAAGCCTCTCCGACATCTATCCGAATATACCAAGAGCTCCGTCCATACTTCATAGCGGTATTATAGGAAGGTTGATATTCTTGGATGAGTCGCGATTCTAAGAAGAGTGCTTCCTGTTCTGACCGACAGATCTGATACCGAACATCTGTCGTCCACCGGATAAGCCGTTTGATTTTACTTGGGCGTTTTTTAACCTTATGGAGATAGGAGCGGACACGCTTCCGTAGACATTTCGCCTTGCCGATGTAGAGGATTTGCCCCGAAGCTCCGCGGAAAAAGTAAACTCCCGGACTCGAAGGGACATCGGCTACCATTTCTTGCGTTAGCATAGTTCAATTCACAGAGTAATGTTTACTATTACACTCTATCATATTTTCAAAAATTATTCAACAGGCACGCGTATGCAGAATCTTGACACATTTTTCCCTTTCTGTTAAACTCGTTCTCAGGGGGAAAAGAAAATGAAACAAATATATTGGTTTGTGATCATTGGGAGTTTGTGTGTCGCAACAACTCCGCTTTCGGCGGAACTATTGGACGATGCAGTGGGAATCTGGCTTTTTGACGAAGGCAAAGGCGGTGTCGCAGCGGATACATCGGGCAACGGAAACGACGGGTCAATTACTGGAGCGAAATGGGCAGAGGGAAAATTCGGCGGTGCCTTGGAATTTGAACCACCGCACGTCGTGACTGTTAAAGCCGCTGATAGTCTCAATTTCAAGGACCAGATGACCATCGCAACCTGGGTCTACATGAATAAAGGTGTTTCCGATACCGCTATTCGACGGAACGGTTCCTATTTACTGGAAGTCCAATCCGGAGGCGAAAGGGTACCGGGCGGCTATGTCTTCGGCATCTGGTCGGGGGGTGGATTTACTGGCGGTGTGTGGGGGAAAACTGTCATTGAACCTGAAAAATGGTATCACATCGTTGGACTTTACGATGGCAATGAAATGAAACTTTACGTGGACGGCACGCTTGAATCTGCCGTTAAACAGGGCGGCGATGTAGATCAAGCAGGCGATTTGCTTTTCGGCACCTTCGGCGGTGAAAAGTTTATCGGCAGATTGGACGAGGTTATCTTCTTTAACCGCGGTATCACGGAGGCTGAGATCACCGAATTGATGAAGGGTGTGGAAGCCGTCCTACCCGTTTCCCCAAACGGTTTACTGACAACCACTTGGGGACGACTCAAAGATCGCTGAGGCGGTTGACACACATGCTTGCAAGTGTTATCATGTAAGAAACCAAGGGTTATTAAATAGTCTTTTAAGGAGGGCATCATGGCAGACACGCAACTGAATCAACCAAAACCTAAATTGCCAGCTGCGCAGCGTAATCTTTTAACTGCTGATGACCTCGCCAAGCAACCTGATGATGGCACTCGCTATGAACTCGTGAAAGGAGTCCTCCAGAAAATGCCGTCTGCTGGATTTGAGCACGGTATCTGCGCCGCTGAAATCGGAAGCAAACTTAACGTGTACGTCAAAACGCATAAATTAGGATACGTTTGTGGTGCCGAAACAGGTTTTAAGATTGCCCAAAGCCCAGATACGGTGCATGCACCAGATGCTGCCTTTGTTTGTCAGGCATCAATTGAACGGCAAGGTATTGTTAAAGGCTATTGGAACGGAGCACCCGATTTGGCAGTTGAGGTTATTTCGCCCGGTGATACTTATGCTGAGGTCGCAGAGAAAGTGGAAGAGTGGTTAACTGCAGGTTGTAGGATGGTATGGGTTCTTAATCCACGTAGGGAGACAGTAGAGGTCTATCGCTCCAATGAAGATTTTACCGTTCTACGTGGAACTGACACACTTGATGGTGGTGGTGTTGTTGAAGGCTTCCGATGTCAGGTTCAAGACCTTTTTGTGTAACTTATAGGTGAGTATCTTGGACACACCCTCCCCTTGCAACCGGAGAATGGATATGACAATGACGCGATGGCAACCAACCCACGCACAAAAAGCACAATACGAGACCGAAGGCTACTTTATCCTTCGCAATGTTATCTCACAAGACTTAGCAGCAGAACTTCGCGGTGTCATTCGGAACGTCCTTATGCTACCCAACGCTGGTGAGTTCGCCGATGTCGATCCCATGGATCCGATGGACGACTCACCGCAAGGGCGTATCGCACGCTTTCGCAAACTCGCCAACTTCTGTGTCGAATCCCCGCTGATATGGCACAACATCCATGCCGGTCCGGCAGTGCTCAACATCGCACGCTATTTTCTCGGCGACGATATCATCATGAAGTTCAACAGCTGCTTTCTTAAACCCGCACGCACGGGTGCCGCAACGCCGTGGCACCAAGACAACGGACTCTGGCGTGACGGTGAAACGGAGCCTTTCAATTTCTGGATACCCCTTGAGCCTGCGACGCGTGAGAATGGGTGTATGCAGTTTATCCCCGGTAGCCACAAAACCGAGATCGTTGAACACGTTCTATATCCCGATAGCATACACGGTGAACTCCCACGGGAAGCCGTTCAGGAGATGATCGAAAAGCACGGTATACGCCATATTGAATTGGATACCGGAGATGTCGTCATTTGGCACAGCAGTATGTGGCACTATAGTCCGCCGAACAAGAGCGAAAAGAGCCGTATTGCTGTCGCCGGGGTCTATACAAATCCAGAGATCTCTAAGACGCGTAATCGTTGGCATAACTTCCGATGGGTAATGAAGAAGGGTGAAGTCTGCACCCAATTCCCACCCGAAGTTGTCACTATGAAAAATAAACCCGTTGAACAACCGAAGCCGTTTCCACCTGCTAAGGACTATTAACCTATGCCATCGAAAAGACCGAATATTGTCGTCTACCTGTCCGATGACCACGGCTCGGAATATCTCGGTTGTTACGGAAACGCACAGATCCAAACCCCACATTTGGATAGTCCAACTCGTTTATCTCACGCAACATCACCCTGTAGAGGAATTATATGATATGACGACGGATCCGTATGAGTTCAACAATTTGGCTTTCAGGACGGAAATGCGCCCAATTCTTGAAGAGATGCGTGCCGATGTCCGACACTGGATGCACGCACAAGACGATGAAGGGAGACATGAAACATGCAATCTAAACTGACAGACAATTGGAAGGTTTATCTCTCCAGAATGAAAATTAAATTAAGAGGGCAGCCTGCAACAACGGAGCAGGCGGATAAGAGAGAAGATGGGCAACAAACAAACCGCCTCATTTTAACCGCTTTGCGAACAATTAAAAAAAATGTAAACCTGAGAGTGCCAGTTTCGAGTGAGGCTGGTTCAGCAGGTTTCTTAGTTCTGTGTACTGTGATTATTTTATTTTGCCTTGCTTGTGGTGATGCAGAACGAACGACCCACATTACAACGGCACCGGAGGATGCCGCTAAAAAACTCCCAATGGGCGAAGGGTTGGACCTCGGAGCACTCGCTCCCGAATTCTCGCTCCCAGATGGTGATGGAGAATTCCATACGCTTTCGGAGTATCGCGGGCAGAAACTTGTTATTCTTTTCTACCGCACCGGCACATGAGGCGACTGTCGAACGCAACTCGGTGAGTTGCAGAAAAAATATGAAGATATTCAAGCCGAAGGGGCTGAACTCATCGCTGTCAGTGCCGATCCCATAGCGACTGTTAATTCAACGCAGCAGACGCTTCAAATTACCTATATCTTGCTCTCGGATGAAAAAACGAAGACAATTGAGGCTTATAATGTCGTTGATCCGAGTGAAATCGAGGTGGCGCGTCCAACAGTCTATATTGTTAATCAGGATGGGAATATCGCCTGGAAATACCTTGATGCCAGAAGCGGTAAACGCATCGGTCCTGAACCAATACTTGCGCAGTTAAAGAAATTTTAGGAGGAGTCATTTGAAATGATTGATGTTTGCTATTTTGCTGACGAGGTATCTAAAACCGACTTTGAGGAAGCCATTAAACTCGGTGTTGAAGCCGGGGCAAATACCGTCGAAGTCCGCGGCGGTGTTTGGGGAAAACACGTCACCGAAATTGACGATGACGATGTCAAACGTGCTCAAGATGTGCTCAGCAATTATAATGTCCGTGTTGCGAGTGTCGGATCCCCCTTCGGTAAATGCTCCATTGATGATTCGCAGGAGTACGAACAGCATCGACGGCACTTTGACCGGATGGTGACGTTGGCACACGCGTTTGATACCCAAGTCATTCGAGGGTTTACGTTTTGGAACCCAAATCGCAGGATAAAAGGCGCGGCGCGTCCAGATATTAACGACTATATGGAACGTATTGTTGAGAAACTTTCGCTTGTCGTTCCGGTTGCAGAGAATGCGGACGTTACATTGTGCTTTGAAAACGAAAGTGCCTGTCTCGCTGGAACCTGTGAAGAGACGCGTGCCGTTATTGATGCGCTCGGAAATTCCCCCGCTCTCACCTCGTGTTGGGATGTCAATAACGGACTGCACTGCGGAGAAAATCCGTTGCCAGAGGGGTACGCCCATATTAAGGGATTGGTGCGGCATCTTCATGTGAAACCGAACAGTGAGAAAAACCTTGATCCGATTGGTGACACAGGTTTGCACTATAAAGAGGTGTTAGAGGTGCTCGTCGCTGACGGATTCACCGGCTCAGCGAGCATTGAACATTGGGGACAACCCGAAGATATGTTGAAAGGTGTGCGGCAACTGCGTGCCTTAGTTAATGCGCTATAACTGCTTATGGGTAAAGGAGAATACGATGCAATTGAAGCCGGATGCACCACAATTAACTTGGCAGGGGGCTGTCTCCCTACAGAAAACCGACGATTGGGTGATGCCATGGCGCACGCCGCACCCGATGCATGTTCTATTTCCAGAACCATTGTTGGAACGGGCGGCAATGCCCGCGGGCGTTCGTATCAGTTTTCGGAGCAATACGACGCGGGTTTCGGGCAATATTGTCCCACAGAACGAAAGCGGGATACTCGATCTCTGTTGTGAGGGTGAAGTTGTAGCCTCGCTTGATCTGACGCAAAAGGACAACTTCGTTTTTGAAGGGTTGTCTGGCGAGGAAAAATTGATTGAGTTATGGCTGCCGCAATTCGGGCAGTTTCAACTCCGCAACTTGGAAATAGATGATAGGGCAACGCTGCGACCATTCGCCGACGCTCGACCCCGATGGGTGACGTATGGGAGTTCTATCACGCAGTGTCGGACGGCGGCATCGGCGACACAGACGTGGCCCGCAATTGTCGCACGCCAACACGGTTTGAATTTAACATGTCTCGGTTACGGCGGACAGTGCCATCTCGATGCCATGGTGGCACGGATGATCCGGGATCTGCCTGCCGATTATATTTCGATGTGTCTCGGCATTAACATCCAAGGTGCCTCCAGTTTGGGACCGCGGGCATTTCGTCCCGCAATTATCGGAGCAGTCCAGATTGTCCGCGAGAAACATCCAGATGTCCCGCTTGTGCTAATGTCTCCTATCTATTCGCCACCGAGGGAGGAGAATCCAAACACTGTAGGGTTTCACCTTAAGGGCATGCGTGAAGAGGTACAAGCCGCTGCTGCGGCTCTTCAATCACACGGCGATCGAAACGTCCACTACGTTGAAGGGTTGCGTGTGTTTGGGGCTGACTGTGAACATCTACTCCCAGATGCTCTACACCCGGATGCCGAAGGCTACAGAGTTATGGGCAAGAATTTCGGGACTGAAGTTGCCGAGAAATTTTTTATGCGATAGACCCCCTAAAGCGGCATGCTTCCGCAAACGTTAAGCGGAAGCATTTGTAGGATTCAGAAATCAGTAAAGAGATTTCCTTAAACCCAAACGGGTAGCCTGCAACAGCGGCGCAGGCGGATTTGAGGAACGCACGTAAAAGTCCAAACGCACGTTCTTCCTCCGCAAGGTAAAATTAAAATTTCAATGTCGCCCAAGTCGTCGCTAACTTACCTTTCGACGAAACGTCTAACGCAACCTCCCAACCTTCCTCCGCGAGGAGTTGAATATCTTCTTCCTCTAACGCCACACCCTTTTTGGTGACAAAAACTTCATCTAATCCGCCAACGAGATTTTCGCTGCCCCAGCCACCGAACTTCAGGATAGCGGGACTGTCCATAGTCGCGCCGACATTCCGCTCTGTCTCCTTTTTACCATTTACGTATAAGGAGATAACACCTTTCTTGCGAACAGCGACGGTATGGTGCCAACCCTTTCCAACAATATCAGTTTTACCATCGTCAATGTGTTGTCCGCCTCCTTCAAAGATGAAGAAGCCGGTGTCTCTATCGATACTTGAACTCATCGCCCAGAATCCAGCACCGCCGTTCCGTTTAATCACAACATACGCATCTTTATTTTCGGAGTTCATCCAACACCCGACGGTAAAATCATCATCCTCAAAGTTGAAGAGATCGTTATGCGCAATAACGACATATTTCGGGCTTCCATCAAACTCCAATGCTTTGCCGAACTTTCCATTTATCCATTTAGGTCCATCGAATTCCCCATCGTTCCCGTTATCGGTAAAATCTTTAGCAACTTGTCCGTTACCTTCATCAAAGAGCCAGATACCAGCAAAGTCGTCAATGTTAATTTCGGCATGACCAAGCGAGAGGATGATAAGGCTGAGGCAGATGCTTCCCAATATTACGAGTCCACGGAATTTCATGTCTATCCTCCTATTTCCACAGCATTTCCTGTCTCTGCGGAAGCGTAAATAGCGTCCGTAATTTGCTGAACGACAAGGGCTTTTTCCAAACTCGTTGAGGGGTGTCGGTTCTCTCGGATAGCGGCGGCAAAATCAGACAACGGCGTGCTGTGTTCCGTTTCAGACGTTTCATCTGTTCCTACCGGCGTTGTAGACCCTACACCGCCTTCTGTTGTCGTTCGATTGTGAATGATACTTTCCGGTTTTCCATCCTGCATATTCAGTTTGAGAGAGCCTGCTGTCCCTATAATTTCCCAGTCTGCATGCGAATGCATCGTCATGAACTCTCCCCGTTCCACGCTGAGTACAATGCCGCCTTCACAACGGATAATTGCGGTATAATGCGTCTCAGCGTCGGAGCCAGACGCGATATGCGATTCAAATACTTCAGGCACAGTCCACGTTTGCGCAAATACGGTTTCTGGCTTGAGTTGCCACCCTGTAATACCGAGTAGGTAATCGAGGTCGTAGCATCCCCAGTTGACAAGGATACCACCACCGTTAAGAGCCTTCGTCAGTCGCCAAGCGGGACGGGGTGTGTCGCACGGCAATAGACAGTCCGGAGTTCTCCAAGACCTCCACTTGTGATAAGTTGCGTTGCAAACCGTGCGGAGGCCGTGAAACGCTTCCGTGAGGAACAGCACCCTGAGATTAAGTCCCCTCGGGCGGCGATGAGTTGGTCTACCTCCGCCGAATTCATCGCGATCGGTTTTTCAATCAGGACATGCTTGCCTCTTTCAAATGCTCGCAAGGCTACTGCCGTCCGGTATTGCGTCGGAAATGCCAGAACAACCGCTTCGACGTCATCATCATTGAGTAAGTCAACGTCGTTGCTGTACATTTTGGGTGGATTAAAGCGTTTGGCAGCATTTGTTCTGTTTGTCTCAATCATGTCCGCTGCAGCAACTAACTCAATGTGTGATGCCTCTGATGCGATACTGAGGTGATTGCTTCCGATCACACCACACCCGATTACGCCTACTTTTACTGGTTTCATAATCTTAATGGCAAATTTTCGGCTCGCAAGTTACGCCGAAAACTCCTTTCTCAGATGAAGTCTAAGCGACAGGAGCAAGCTCCTAATCACTACTGACACTTGGAATTAAGCCTAAACTGATTCGCTTAGTATGGCATGGAATCGAATTGATGTCAAGGGAATTGTGAGAGATTTACAGAAGCAGCAGAAGTTGCGATAGGGAGAGATGGGCGAATCTACAGGGTCCGCCCTATCAAAGGATAGGAGCATTTATGGTGGAACCGAAAAATAAATAGGCATTTTGTAGGAGGTTTTTGCTTGGGGGTTTCCGTTTCTTGTCCGGCATTTCTACCATCAAAGCGTAATACCCAACCGTTGATGTCGCGCTGCGCTACAATCGTTCCGCGCTCTGTTTCACAGTTATGGCACTCGCACTCCTCGCTTGTCATCCAGAGGTATCCGAAACAATTTCGAACACAGCTACCGCGACATCAGCCCACTGCAACTTTCTGTAGAATCCGTGCTCCGGACATTCGGCATCCACTGGTATACGTCTAAACATCTCACGCGTGGGATGATGCTCGCTTATTTGAAGACGAAACTCCAACCTTCAGTTCACTTGATTGAGTAAATATATTGCCTCAACGATATCGGGCACGAAGCCTATAACGATAACTTCAGCGGAGTTTTGTGATATCCCAAAGAATCACTGTGCCATCCCTACCAGCACTAACAAAAGTACTGCTATCTCGGCTAAACGCAAGATCAGAAACCTCGGACCCATGTCCAATTATTGTTTTTAGTGGTTTACCTGTTGTAACATCCCATAGGAGAGTCTCCATGAGACGACTACTTGCCAGAATCTTCCCATCTGGACTGAACGCGAGCCTATCTACAACCCCAGATTCATCTGTCTTAAGAATCCTATCAGGAGAACCCGTTGAGATGTTCCATAGACGAATCTCGTGAGCACCAGCACTAACGAGAGTGTGTCCATCTGGACTGGATACAAGTTCATCAACAAAAAAAATTCTTACTTGGTGATCAACAAATTTCTTGAGGCGTTTTCCTGTTGCAACATCCCATAAAAAAAGTCCTTTACCTATACCAGATCCGCCTGCGAGAGTGCGTCCATCTGGACTGAATACAAGTTTTTCCGGCGCATATTCATACCCTGTAAGGGTATGACGGAGCGATCCTGTTGCAGTATCCCATAGACGGATGGTATTATCATCACTACCGCTGGTCAGAATTGTACCGTCTGGACTGAACACAACCTCCGAGACAGTGTCTGTATGTCCTGTAAGGGTATGACGGAGCGATCCTGTTGCAGTATCCCATAGACGAATAGTGCGATCCCTACTTCCACTGGCAAGAGTCGCCCCATCTGGACTAAACGTGAGAGTTTGACGGTAAGCACCAGTGTCAGCATTCCATCGATGAATTTTAAGAAAGTCGTAACCGTTATTACTATAGGTAAAAATTTCGCCACCCGGAGGAAATAAAAGAATGTTTCTACCTCCTGTATGCCCTGGGATAATTAGACGGGAGTCGTTTGTATTAGTATTCCATAGACGGATGGTATGATCGTCGCTACCACTTGCCAAAACTTTGCTGTCAGGACTAAATACAAGGCAAGTAACTGCTCCTGTATGACCAATGATAGTCCCTTGATATTCGCCTGTTACAGCATCCCACAAGCAAATCGTGCCATCCTGACATCCACCGACCAGGGTTGTCCCGTCCGGGCTAAAAGCGATATCAAGAATATCATCTTTATGTCCAGTGAGGGTCTGTAGATGAGTCTCTGTTGCAACATCCCAGAGACGAAAAGTCCCATCTGAACTACTACTGGCAAGAATCGTGCCGTCTGGACTAAATGCAAGATCGGTAACAGTGTCTGTGTGACCTATAAGTATTTGCCGAAGTGCCCCTGTTGTAGTATCCCAGAGACGGATAGTGCGATCCCTACTTCCACTGGCAAGAGTCGCCCCATCTGGACTAAACGAAACCTCTCCGACATAGTCTGTATGTCATAACATCCCAGAGACGAATCACGCAGTCCACGGTTCGATAATCTGGATACATTAAGCTCTCCATGAGGTTCTCAAGGTCTTGAATACTTTTCTCCCTCCTCTCATTAAATACATCACTCATTACATCTAAGTCCAGTGGCTCCTCATCAAGGCGCTTCTCAAGGCGCTTATCTAAGTCCAGTGAGTTAAGGCGATGCTGCTCCTCAAGGTGCTCATAGGGACTGGGGTTAATTCTACCAGCAAGGATACTCCCATCTAGACTAAATGAAACTCCAGAAACATCATCCGTATCTTCCATAGGAATTTGATGTGATGCTCCGGTGGCAGGATCCCATAGATAAACATCACCGTCGTGACTAGCACTGACAAGAGTGAGACCGTCGTGTCGAAACACCAAGTCATCAACACCATCCGTATGATCTGTAAGTAGGGCAAGCTCTTCACTGTTAGCAGCGTCATATAGCCAAATTCCAGTAGGACCAGATACCGTAAGAACAGTGCCATCTGGAGAATATACCAAATCACCTATCAAGCCTTTGCCGAAACGCACTTTAGCTCCCTCAGGTAAGCTGAATTGGGTATAGGCATCATATTGAGCAAAACTATTTGACAAATCGAAGGCTAAAACTATTAATAGACATACATAATACGACCGAAAATTGATGATCATTAGCTTATTTTTCATTCAATTCCCCTTTACTATTTAAACCCAAGTTGCCACCTATTTATGGACATAGCACTCCGCTGGAGTGCAGGGAGTGAATACACCGTTTTCTATAGACATATCACCTCTACGGGGTGTGGAAAGGGACTAAAAAGCCAAAATTTGTTAGTAACAACTTGGGTTATTTAACGTGAGTTTGAAAAAGTTTAGTAGTTGAAAAGCATAGGTAAATCGCTGATTTCGCTGAGTTCCTGTGGGTTCACCGAGGGTTTGTTCTTCAAAAGCAGGTAAGCGATCAAGGCAGAAAAGACATTCACTTGGAGGTTAGCGAAGTTTCTATGCCGGATGTATTCCAACTGCGTCTGCGTTTTCAGTACCTTGATCACCGATTCAATGATCGTCTTAGAGAGTGGCCCGAATTTCCGGTGGCAGTACAGTCTTGTGAGCAAGTCTTTCATGCTACCCATTTCGCGAAGTTAGTATAACCATCATCTCTTACCCAATCATAGATCCTATAATCTGACAAAAGTTTATAAAATTTCCCTCGTTTGAGTGGGGAGGCTACAGTTTTTAACGTATAGGAGGCGAGGTCTTGGTATTGAACCCATTTTCTATTTTTCAACTCATAAACATGCAACTTCCTTCCATTGTCGCTGTATTTGTAGCCAAGACAGGCAAATGGGTTAGGACCTAAACGTTTTGTTCTTCGATTTTTATCTTTGATGCCATTGATATGCACGCCCAAAATTTGATTTCCTTTTTCCATACTTTTTATGATTTCGTATCGAACCCACCTTCGCGCGTAAGTTCCACTTCCAATCAAAACAACCGTTACCGAAGTATTCTGAAGTTCACTATTGATTAGGCGTTTTAAAGCGAGAGAGTTTGTCCTTTTAGCTGTTTCCCAAATTGAAGCATCAAAGAAGCCCGCATCTTTTCTATCGGGCTTAGTAAGCCAATGGTTCCGCACAACATTCGCTCTGAAATCTATTACATCCTGATAATGGAAACTAAAAAACACTCGTTTTGCCATTTATTCTCCGTCATTTCAAAATGTCAACGATCGGAATAAGAATCAGGATTAGAATAACGATTAAAATTGGACCATAGAATCCTAAAATTGTTCGGGAAACGCAAATGGATCGCCAACTGCCAACTTCTTTTTCGATCGAAGAGGTATCCATTTCAAAATTTATATCCTGTTCATCTAATTTTCTGACCTTATCGTATAATGCTCGGAAGAGTTTTTCCTGTCTCAGATAGTAACCATCTAAACCCCAAAAGGCAAATATAGGAAAGAGTACCAAGGGGATATAATTAGAATTGGATTCCTTGATAGCAAAACCTAACACGGCAGCGATAAAAATCACAGTCCACCCTTTGAGTGAAAAGGAGTTATTTGCCAATCGAGTAATGATATTCTGAATCATTTCTAAATGCTTTATTTTCTTTTCCACTGTTTTTCCCTGTCTTAGATTATTATGCCAATCCACGTTCCCAGTTGTCAAGCGGTTTTCAATTGCGTGCGTGTTATCTGGTTGAACGTATGATTCTGTACTTGCTCCGCAAGAGCCTCTATCGAATAAACAATTTTTACTTCGGGACGAACCAGTGAGGTCTGAATTTCAACATCAGTGCGCCGCGCGTATTGAGGGTGTACGCCGACATACAACGGTTTTTCTGTCATTGACCACGCTCCTAATTCGTAGAGGACAATTGGACAGAGCGTTTCGCATGGAAACCAACACAGAATTACGTTTGCATCTCGAAGAGCGTGGTGCTCCCACGTTATTTGCTCGCGGGACGCGTTTGGGTCCGAAATGGGGAAACACTTCCGGCGGGGATTTAGCAGCGTATAGTCTGTATGGTGCAGCAACTGAACCATCTGTTGTTGCCAATCAGGGCAATTCGTAATGCCACCAGCGAGGAAGATGCTTTTATGCAAGACGTGTTGAGAATAGGAATGTGGGGCTTCTATGTATTGCATGACTAATACCTCTTATTTTCGGGGTGAAGGGCAAACACATGACTTATCTCCTACGCGATAAAAAAACAATCGAAAGCACACTGAATTGTACCTATGACTCCAGAGAAAAGGATTTACCGATCCATCTTGATTTTCGCCCAACGGGTTGTCAGTTTACCCTGCGGTTGTACCGGAAGACCTTCCGCTTCAAAGATTTGTTCAACTTCATCTGCTGAAAGGGCTTTGCTGTAAATCATGACTTCGTCGATAATACCTACAAAACCGCCATCGCCTG
>JAGWBV010000112.1:0-5777 GCA_021295715.1 Candidatus Poribacteria bacterium
GTTCGACTGTATACAGATTTTTCGCCTTATCTGCCAACTCAACAAGAACCGTATATTCCCCATCCATACTGCCATCAAGTGGTAAGGGTTGGTCCAATGTGAGGAAGAGTTGGTTTTCAGTATCGTTAGTGAGTTGGGCAGGCACAAGACCTGCCCCTACAGCATCTCGAAGCGTGACTTTCTGATCCGACAATTCGAGGTCTGCGGGACCGATATCCGCGATAGTGAAACTGAATTGTGTTAAACTCTGGCTGATATAGGAAACGGGCTGACTCAAATCCATTGGAGCAGCCGTTATTATCTCTGGCTCCTGTGTGTCATAAATAAACTCACGATACACCGTGCTTCCCTGCCGTCCAGCTTTATCAACGGGGACAACGTACACGTTGTATCTTCCATCCGTAGTTCCATCCGATGTAAGCGTTATCGGTTCCCAAACGATGAGGTCTTCTCCATCGGAACCTGTTGCACCTGGAACGATTGTGGTTCCATCAGGCTCAGTCACCGTGATGTATGATCCTTCACTCCCAAAGGATAACCCTGTTTCTGTTGGGTCAAGGAGGAAGGCTCCAATCACCATATTGTCTGCGTTAACATAAACAACATCACTGTCTGCTCCTGTTTCTATTCCCCCAATAACAACAGAACCGACACGCGGCAGCGGAATATCCAAGACAAACGTGTAATTAAGGGCACCGGCTGCGGCATTGCCCGCTACATCTTGCGGTGCGACAGATAAAGTATACCTACCAACGTGTTCCAGATCTAAGAAACTCAGGGTAACCTGAGATACACCATCATCTTCCAATGTAAGCGGAATTGAGGGGGTCGTAGATTCACCGTCTGCATTGGTTGACTCAGGTCCCATCAATGTAATCTGCGTATTGGCAAAATTAATGTAAGTCGCTTCTTCAAATTGGATAGTGATACTATTTATGGATTCCACAATCTCGGCAATTCGATTCGGGACAAGCTCGATCGGTGGATCCATATTGACTACGACTGAAGTTAGCTGCGGTGCTTTGGAATCATAAACAACGGTGTATTCCGAATCCGAACGATTCCCTGCTTTGTCAACGAGCGATACTTTTACTGTGTATTCACCATCCACACTTCCGTCTCGAGGGAATGAGACAGGAAGTGCCAAAAAGATTTGACTCGTTAGCTCATCATACGTCACAGCGACCGGAATATTAACCCCATCTGCATTCACGACTTCAATGGTTTGTTCCTCCAAATACAACTCCGCTGGACCTACATCTTCAACAGTAAACGCGAACTGAAACTGTCTTAGCGCACTACCGATATAAGTAACAGGTTGTTGGTTGAACAATAAGGGTGTTGGTGCAGTGATGTGCGGTGCCTCAGTATCAATCAGAAAAGCGTAGCGCACGGCACCTTGTGCAGCATTACCCGCAACATCTTGAGGTGTCACCGACAGTGTATATGAACCGTCTTTCATCAATTCAACAAAACGAATAGTGAGTTGTGTGAAACTATCAACAGAGATATTGATTGGAACCGCCTCTTCCGAATCAGGCGCATCCCCTGGACCAATTAACGCAACCACGGTATTCGTAAAGTCAATCCGCGTCGCATCCTCAAATTGAAGGGTAATACTGCTTACAGTCTCGGAAATCATCTTGATCAGCTGCGGTTCAAGCACTATTGGAGATTCAGTATTCAACATCACAGAAGAAAGCTGCGGCACTTTGGAATCATAAACGACGGTATGTTCGGAATCCGTGCGATTCCCGGCTTTGTCAACGAGCGATATTTTTACTGTATATTCTCCATCCGAACTCCCATCTTCGGCGAATGGCGACACAATCGTCAGAAACAGCTGACTCGTTAATTCACTATACGTAAGCGCAGTAGGAACAGTATTGCCAGACTCGAAAAATAGATCCGCGGGACCTACATCTTCAATCGTAAACATAAACTGCCTAAAATCTCCGCCGATATAAGAGACAGGTTCACTCAATGTTAGCGGAGACGACGCAGTTATCCGAGGACTCTCAGTATCGAGAAGAAAGGCATAGCGCACAGCACCTCGTGCGGTGTTCCCCGCGCGGTCTAAGACTGTTATCGCCAACGTATAGGAACCGTCTGCTATCAATTCAACAAAACGGACAGCGAGTTGCGTGGGACTATAGACAGATATATTGTTTGGAATCGCCGACCCTTCCGGACCCGTTAACTCGACCACGGTATTCGTAAAGTCAACATCATTACCGGGGTCCTGGGAACCTTGCTCAGCGTCTCCGAGTGTGTCCTCGAAAGTTACGATGATTTGCGAAAAACCTTCGGTAAGAGTTGTTATAGTATCCGCCGAAAGTTCTGGCTGGGAGTCGATCGCTACGTGTACGCTTTCAATGTCTGGAATTTGCGTATCTAAAATGAACGAGAACTGCCGTGTCCAGCTTTTTCCAGTAAAATCGACAAACGTCGCAGTTATCGTGTATTCACCATCATCACTGCCATCCGGTGCGACGGGTGCTTCAGTCGTCCAGGTTAGGAGGTGAGTTGCTTCGTCATATTCAAGTTCTGCCTGTAACACCAGAGCCCCTTCGGGATTGCTGACAGTCACTGTCGACGCATCAAAATCTATACCCGCACCCACATAATCAACGAGTTCCACAACAACCGTTGGCAAACTATTAACCGTTGTGGTTTCAGGCATCGTTAATCGGATTTCGGGTTCATGCTTCTGGCTGACGAGGTAGAATTCCCGCACGGCAGCCCCACCTATATTGCCCGCGCGGTCGGTGGGAGTGACTTTAATTGTGTAGGTACCATCATCTGAACCGTCCAAAGCAATCGGTTTCAAAAGGGTCAGCGTAACTGTATCCATGCCGTTACTCGTGATATTCACAGGTACCGCTCTTGCTGCAGACGGCTCGTCTTGGAGAACATCTGTCGCTCTCCCTTTCCAGAGTTGAAAGTCGTTGCTCTGAACGAAATTGATGCCGCTGGTTTTCTCATTGAGTTTGACTTCAACCTGTGATAATTCTGAGACCGTCTCGTTGGAGGCTGGCGTTGTAGAAACAAGTGTTGGTGGCTGCGTATCGTAGACAATCTGGTAATCGTAAATCTTGGTATTGCCAGCGGTATCTGTTGCTTGAAGGTTGAGTAGATAGTGTCCATCTTGGGTGCCATCCCGACTGATGATCGGCTGATTTAGGATGTAAGTTAATGTTCCATTATCGGTATCTGTGACGACTTGTCCTTCAAGGACATTCACACCCTCCACAGATTCTTTCGGAGTCCCAAACACAATCTGCGTTGATTGCCGCCTGCCGGCAAGGTCCACGTCCGTTTCCGTACCACCAAAGTCAACGACAAATCCGGTGATGGGGGAATTGTAATAATTGGTATTGGGAAAGGGAGTAAATTCTTCGGTGCTGCCCATAGGGCTTACCGATACGGGTTCCGGTGCCCGGTTATCGTAGCGAAACGATATCTCAACCGGCAAAGCTTCGTTCCCCGCCTTATCAACGGCGGTGACCGCAATGGTATATTCACCATCGTCGGAAGCGTCTCTGCCTAATAAGGGGGTGAAGAGTTCCCATCGGATCTTGTTATTTTCAGGATCCTCTACTTTTTCTCCCGGTATCCTCGTAGGCCCATCAGTTCCGATGCGATTAAGATAGATGGTAGATGCAAAGAGATCGATACCGTCTTCGAGGTTATCTGTGAGTGTGGCTTCAACATAAGTGAGGCGTTGGCTCACACCAGCCCCGGGAATAAGTCCGCCTCTGTTGGTAGAAGTTCTTCTCAAACGGGGATTGACGTTATCAAAGGTAAATTCCCTCAGGCTTTGGACGACATTACCGGCTTTATCTATTAAGATGAGAATAAGGGTATACGTTCCATTTTCAGAAGGATCGTCTAAGGGATCTACTAAAGTAAAGGTGAGGGCGGTTCCCTCGTAATTAAGGGTCCCCTGCACTACAGCCTGCTGTGCATTTCTCAGAAAAATAGTGTTTCGCCTGTTGGCGAGATCAAGCTCGCTCGCGTTATCTGCCCCACCGTCATCTGCCCCTGTTACTACAATTGATTCGAGTCGATCCTCGCTGATAAAACTACCATCGGTAATCGGCGTACCTGCAACGTTGTTTGCAAAAACCCCGGAAACACGCGGTGCCCTCGAATCTAAAGTCGCTGTTGCAGTTAAAGCCCCTTCTTGGTCATCATCAACAGTAACACGGATCGTATAGGGTCCGTCTGGAAGTTTTGCGCCGTCAATAGTTCCGTCCCAGAACACGTTCACCGTCTCATCTGCCGACACAGTTCCTCGATCGATGACACCCAACGTCTCTTCCGTTCTATTTTCACCCACAACCCTGATCCTCTGCACGTCAACGACATACGGGTACTCGTCGTCACTATCATCAACCGTAAAAATAATACGCAACCTATCTACGCCGCCTCTGAAAACATTATCCCCGCCTGAATCAACCGTCAGACTGATGAGATCCGCCCAAAGGGTCGTAGGCATCGTTAAGATGACCAGAGAAATAAAACTCAGAAAAAAGAGAAAATTCGCTTTTTTAATTGATTGCTTCTGGGCTGCCTTCCACTTCGTTTCAGGCAGGTTTTCGGTCAATTCGGTACTGGGATTGGGGATCGGTTGGCTCTTGCAAGCTGCGCCGTACATATCTTTATTTTTTGACACTCGCTTCTCCCTGCTTGTCGCGAGTCCGAAGATAACTAAATTTCGGCGATTCGCGTGAAGGCACAAATTTTCCAGACAGGTTCCGTGCCCTACTTTTACAGTCGTCAGTTGCCAGTTATTCATTAAAGAGAACTCTGTTTCAACAAGATCATCCCTTAACTGACCACTGTTAACTGATAACTATTTTGTATCTATTGACTGCTTCCGATTATTTGATTTCACGTTCTTGGGGAACAGATGTGTAAGAATCCCCTTTACTTTGATTAGACGCAAAAATTTCAATTAGGTTGATAAAATAATAGAACACCAGAGGAACATAACACTGCTACAATGCGCGGTTAATTGTAAACTGCGCATTGTAACTTGATAGAAATAAGTCCTAACCAATGTCTCCATTGGCAACCATCGTCAGCAACGCAGAATCGTCCACTGTCAGTGGTAAATCAATCTTCGCACGCTGTCGGCTCGACTGATACGTTGCAAAAATGAGTTCAGTTGCCTGAAGTGCCTTCCGACCGCTGAGTTCCGGCTCACGTCCCGTCTTTACACCGTGAATAAGGTCAAGCACAGAGAGTGTTGTCGCATCGCGCTCAGCAACCAAACCGGTTAAATCAGGCTCTTCCCATCCGTCTCCGTCCTCGCGGAGCATCCGCAACGGTGTCCCACGTCCCCCAACATCAATGATGCCTTTCGTGCCGATGAGCCGATTGCCGAAACCTCCTAAAGCCGTCCCGCCCGTCGCGAGAAGACCCTCAACGCCGTTCTTCCAGCGAATCCACGAGACGCCACTCGTTTCAACCTGAACACCGAAGACAGTCTTTTCTTCCGCTACATCTATTTGACCGATAACCCAGTCAACAGGTTCGTCATTATTGTAGAAAAAGAACATATCGAACCAGTGGGTTCCCCAATCAAGTAGATTCGGGCAGGCACCTTCAAGTCGACGCAACTCACCGATCGCACCTTCATTTGCAAGGCGTTTCGCTTTGACGAACTGCGCCCCGAAACGGCGTTGATGACAGAACGTTATCACAACGTCGTTATCAACACACGCTTGATAAAGTGCCTTGGCATCGCCCCAGGTGGGTGCCATCGGTTT
>JAGWBV010000112.1:5872-15759 GCA_021295715.1 Candidatus Poribacteria bacterium
TCGTAGGTGTTAGGCACCTTAAACGCCTCAGCGAAGGCGTTTCGGGCATCTTCAACCGGATCAGAACAGGCGACGATGTCCACATCTGGGGAGGCATGATACCCGCGGGCATGCGAGCGACCACGTCCGCCACAACCGATAATTCCTGCTTTATAAGTTGCCATATAAATCTTCCTTTCATCGCGATCGCGAGATCGTTCCTACCGATGCGTTTAGTAGTTTGTCAACGTTATTTTGACTTTTTGTAAGTGTTTTTGATTGGGTATTTCCTGCGGGTAGAACGGAGTGAAACCCGACAAAATCGGTCGAGTACACCTATCAGTTTAGATGTGACACACTATTAGGTTAATTACGTGAGTTTAATAATAAAAATTGAAAGAGACCCGTAGGTGTTTTTGCTTGGGTGTTTCCGCCAGGTAGAGCGATGAAACCCCAGAAGCCTTCAGTTTACCCACAGACATCTCCTTTTTCAGGACACACTCAAAAAAATAACACAGCGAAACCCGACAATCCACTGCTACCCTGTGAGAATGAGGTAGGTTCCCAACGATACGCTTATGTCAAACTCACGTTTAATTGATTTACGAGTGTGTCCTCTAAATGGATACCGTTCGCGAGGTGTATTTCCCTCTGACGATACGCGCGTTCGCCTGGAATAAGGATTTCCGAAACTTCTGCTTCTCGTCGATTCTCTTTGACGCGCGCAATGAGGGTATCGACTTCCGTCTTGAACTGTATCAATGGAACAAAACTTGTTGGGTCTATCGCAACAATGAGTAAGCCGTAGTTTTTACCGGGTGGCGGGATTGTAGCGGCGTTGACCAATGCCCCCGCAAGGATTTGTGTGATGAGTGCAAGCCCAAACCCTTTATATCCACCAAATGGACGAACACTCCCCTTCAACGCTGCATTAGCATCTGTGGTTGGTTCACCCTCCGGATTAAAGGCAATCCCTTCAGCAATTGGGGTGCCCTCCTGCATAGCGACGAGCAGATCGCCATTGGTAATCGCAGCGGTAGACATATCAAATAGGAGTGGGACTGTGTTGGATGGGATTCCAACAGCAATGGGATTGGTACCTAAAATGGCTTCGGTTCCGCCTTCAGGCGTAATTCGGGGCAGACAGTCACCAAAAAGCAGTCCTATGACATCCGCCTTTCGCGCCATATCAACATAGTATCCTGCCATACCACAATGCGATGTATTGTAAACACCGACAATGCTTGCACCGCTCTTTTTTGCGCGTTCAATGGCGAGTTCCATTGCGCGATAAGCGACGAGGTAACCGGGTTGATTTCCGCCATCAATCCGCATGCACGGTCCGTTCTCCTCGTCAATCCGGATGTCAGTCCGTTCACCCTGTTCATAGCGGCTTTTAATTCCGGTTAATCGGATAAAGCCGTGTGTCTTTCGCCCGCGGAGTTCCGCTTCCAACAGGACATCTGCAATAATGTCGGCATCCGCTGGTGGCACACCACTCTTTGCCAAAAAAGTTTCCGCGAGCTGCCGCGCATCAGCAATGGAAATATGCACGTTGTCGCTCCATCCTTATAATATAAATTGCTTATTGACTTCTATTTTTGGGTTTGCTATACTTTAGCGCAAATCTGGTTCAAATTCAAGTCACTTTTTAACTCGTACTGTAGGTGTGGTTCTTTCAACCACGCAAAACACCCAAGGAGGGACTACAGATGGCGAACGAAAAACACGACCTGGTTGAATATCCAATTCAAGACAACGTTCGGTTAGAGTCATACTGGCGTGACGATGCTGGTGGACGCGGTCCCGCGGCTTCGTTATTTGTTTATGACGATGAAATCATGCGTTTCGACTGCTTCGGTGGTGATAATGGACATTGCCACTTCAATTTACGACAGACACGCGGTAGACGGTGGATGTACCCAGACGGCTCTTTCCAAGACCACATTCAGCAGAGCCTGTTCGATCTCCGCACAAATTTGAATTTCTGTCTCCAAACCCACCAAGATGAAAGGGTTCAAGAAATACAAATAGAGCAGCACACCTTAGAACAGGCAATCCCGCAAATGGAAGCACACCTGTTAGGGCTCGCTGAAAAACTGCAGTAGAATATTGGATGAAGAATGCAAGCAGCAAGCCAACAACGGAGGCTTGCGGAACTTATGCTAAAACCGCGGTTGAACCAATTCCGTTATTTCTCGCTTGGCGCAAGGACAGAAAACATGAAAGTCGTGACTGCGACGGAAATGCGCCAGATCGATCAGGATACTATTGAAGGTATTGGCATTCCCGGCATCGTTCTTATGGAAACCGCTGGGAGTGCCATCGTCCGCGCAATCGAACGACACTACCCAACATGCCAACGGATTGGCATTTTTGCTGGCAAGGGCAACAATGGCGGCGATGGAATCGTTATCGCCCGCCAACTTGCCCACGTAGGGCGCGATGTGCATCTCTTCCTCGTTTCCCCATCAGATAATTTCATCGGCGAGGCACAGACCAATCTCCAAATTGCGGAAAATTTGGGGCTACCCATTGAGAAAGTCCTGGATGAAAAGGAAGGATGGAAGCGTGGAAGTGCGGAAGTGTGGAAGGATTGGATAGCTAACTGTGAACTCTTTGTAGATGCGATCTTCGGCACAGGGCTGCGTGGAACCGTGCGTGCCCCAATCGCCGCCGTAATTAACGCTATCAATAGGCTTCCCACACCCACCCTTTCCGTTGACCTACCCTCCGGTTTAGATGCTGACACGGGACATCCATTAGGTACTTGTGTTCGAGCGGATCGAACGGTAACGATAGGTTTACCCAAAAGAGGACTGCTGATGCATCCGGGTGCCGAACTTGCCGGGAAACTGGAAGTCGTTGACATCGGTTTTCCAGAACAGGTTGTAGACGCACAAGACATCAACGTCAATTGGACATCAGCAACACAAGCGGCACAATGGATGCCACCGCGTCCGTTATCCTCTCACAAAGGGAGTTATGGGCGCGTTCTTGTCGTTGCCGGCTCGACAGGTATGACTGGAGCCGCCGCACTCGCAAGCGAAGCGGCTTTGCGCGCGGGGGCGGGGTTGGCGACACTCGCAACACCGAAACACCTCAACCCAATTTTAGAGGGTCTATTACCTGAGGTGATGACCCTACCGTTACCAGAAACGGATACCGGAAGCTTGGCAGTATCCGCAACTTCAGCTATCCTCGAATTTGCAGAAAAAACGAAATCAATACTTGCCATGGGTCCAGGGCTTTCCCAACACCCCGAAACAGTGTCACTCGTCCACGACCTGATACGCAAGAACCGGGAACAAGGACTCGGCTTACGGATGGTTATCGACGCGGATGGGTTGAATGCTCTCTCGCAAGATAGAGAAGCCCTCTCATTACTCAACAGTGAGACGGTGCTCACACCGCATCCCGGCGAGATGGCACGGTTAACAAAGACCTCTATCCCTACATTAGAGACAGACAGGATTAGCACTGCTCAACAATTTGCAAGTGAACACGGCGTAACACTTGTATTTAAAGGGGTACCCACCGTCACCGGCACCCCAAACGGCAACCTATGGGTAAATTCAACGGGTAATCCGGGCATGGCAACAGGGGGTATGGGCGATGTGCTGACAGGCATCATCGCGGGGTTAATGGCACAAGGCATATCAAGCGAAAGTGCAGCTGCACTTGGGGTCTATCTACACGGCTTAGCGGGAGACATCACCGCTGAGACATCAGGGATGCATGGTCTCATCGCAAGCGACGTGCTAAAGGCGGTCCCGGAGGCAATTTTTTCGCTAATACAATAGTTTTCGTGTCGGGTTTTTTAACGATCACTTCTGAACTACCTTTCCGTTGTCAAGATAGATTCAGAGTCTTAAAAAAACATTTATAACCTAAAACAGGATTTTCACCAATTTTATACCCGTGCCGACAACGGAGGCACGGACCAGATTCAATAGGTTAAAAATATGGAACTCGGATTAACTGGAAAAGTTGCTGTTATTACTGGTGGTAGTGAGGGGATCGGTAAAGGTATCGCGCTCCGTTTGTGTGAAGAGGGCGCGAAAGTCTCTATTTGTGGGAGACGTGAAGATGTTTTAGCAGACACCGCCGAGGAAATTCGCTCACAAACCTGCGGTGAAGTCCTTGCAATCCCAGCAGATGTAACGGAACCGGAGACATTAGAGAATTTTATTGCACAGACCGCAAGCCACTTCGGAAAGATCGATATTTTAATCAATAACGCGGGCCGTTCAGCAGGTGGTGACTTTGAAACCATGAGCGACGAAGCGTGGTACGATGACCTCGACCTTAAGTTAATGGGTGCTATCCGCTGTGCAAGACTGGTAATCCCACACATGAAAAACAAGGGCAGCGGCAGGATTATCAACATCACGCATCCAGGAGGCAAACAGCCCAGTGCAGGCTCCTGCCCGACCTCAGTAAGCCGAGCAGCAGGCATCGCTTTGACAAAGGCACTCTCTAAAGAACTTTTACCTCACAAAATCTTGGTTAACACAGTTTGTCTGACCTCGATTAAGAGTGCCCAAGGCGAACGCGCGTGGCAAGCCGCAGGTTCACCGGGAACGCTTGAGGAATATTGGGAGGAACGCGGTGCAGAACACCCGCTTGGACGTTTAGGTGAACCGAGTGAGGTGGGTAATCTGGTTGCCTTCCTTGTATCGGAGTGTGCCTCGTTTATTACTGGAACCGCTATCAACATTGATGGTGGACTCTCGGCAGTCGTATAGTAGACCTTTTCTAAACGTATAGAAAAGGGCGGCTCCCATTCCCTGGGACCGCCCTTTTTGGCGTAACTCGCAGGTTTCCAAAACTTGCTATATACAAAATTTTCAACTTATGGAGAACAACATGGAGATTTATAGAATTTATCCCGTCCCAGCGGCAGACGCATCAACAGCCTTTCAAGTGGAACTGGATCCGCGTGCGATCGCGGCATCGGAAGCACTTGAAAACAGCGGGGCACAAGGCACCGAAAGAGAAGAAATTCTACAGAAATACCTCGGTACCGATTATGAGAAAGGCTACCGAGGGACAGCATGGAGTCTACACGGTATCTCTGAGGGGTTGACCCCCGCACGCTTGGCGGTTTTGCTGGAAGCACACGGTGAATACTTCGATCCCTCTGCCGAACGCGAAACATTTGACCATAGTCTGATGGTTAACGTTGAAGAGGAATTAGCCTCACAGTTAGAAGATATTCCTGAGTCTATTTTAGAGGCAATTGTTGAGGAATATAAGACTGAACTTTTAGGCATGTGACACCATAATTTCTCAGGAACTTTTCTGGAGAGGGAGTGTGCAAACAAGCAAATGCAGAAATTTACCTTCACAATATCCCGATGAATAGGAGATTTTGCATATGCTAAACACAACCCTAAGATTAAAGACGCACACCCCCAGATCCCTCCTATTACATACAACCCTAACGCTTCTGATTGCTATCTTATTGAGCCTGACTTCAGTCACTCTGGTCGTCAAAGATGTGTTTATAGACTTCGATCCAGAGAACCTCTCAACGTAGATTAAGAATTTAACGCGGTAATGTCGGTCTTAATTGCCCAAACCAGGATTAGAGGTAAAAATATGCTTCTAACGCTCATTCAGAAAGAGATGATGCATCATGTTCTCAGTGTTCGGTTTGTCGCGCTCCTTTTGATGTGTGTCTTACTTATCCCACTCACACTCTCTATCAATTATCAAAGTTATCGCCAAAACTTAGTGGACTATCAAGAAGCGGTTAAACTTGCGAACATTGAAGAGAAGACGATGAACCCGAAGAGGCCGCTGGAACCTGAGATTGAAGTCTCCAAACTTATTCTTAAACCGACACCTTTGAGTATCTTCGCAAAAGGATTAGGGGACTCACTCCCCAGCTACCTTGGGATGACGCGCAACGGAATTACACAGGGACCCCCCGCTACGTTTTCAGCACCTCTTTCTCAGCTGTTAGGACATCTCGATTTTCTATTCGTGGTAGGTACCGTCTTCAGTCTGCTGGCATTGTTATTCACATTTGATGCCGTTGCCGGAGAGCGAGAGGCAGGCACGATTCGGATTACCTTAGCCAATTCCCTGCCGCGTGATCTCCTCTTGTGGAGTAAGTTGATCGGTGGATACCTTGTATTCGTTGTTCCATTTCTGGTGTCGTTCCTATTCGGCTTACTTCTGCTTGTCTGGCAAGGCTTTCCTCTGGGTGAATCAGACATTTCTCCACGAGTCCTCGGTCTGACGGCTATCTCGCTCCTCTACATCGGGGTGTTTTTTGCAATAGGGACGGTGATCTCTACTTACTTGGATAGTGCCAAAACAGCCCTTATCATCGCTTTCACTGTTTGGGTGTTTGCCGTGCTAATTACACCACGTGTCGGTTTTCTCGCAGCAAAGGTTATCGCCCCAACACGAACTTCGCAGAGCGTCTATATGGAAAAAACTGCCATGCGAGACAATTTTGATGCGGAACTGTCAGAGCAAAAAAAGAAAATTGTCATGGAAACACCCGCGGATGAGCGCGGGATGAGAATAATAGCTGGGGAGGTTGCGAACGAAATTGATGAACGCATGAAACCCTTTGAAGAAGAATACCGACAGAAATTTCAAGATCATGCTAACAAACTTGATCGGGATTACAAACGTGAAATAGAACGACAAGAACAGGTAGGGGAAACACTTTCACGCATCACGCCAACATCTTCGCTCATCTATCTCGCCACGAACCTGACACAGACAGGGAAGCAACACAGGCACAATTACTTTCAAGCAGGTGAGCGTTACTATAATGAACTCCATAGGGATCTTTTCAGTAAAATTGTAGATCATGCCTCCGCAAGAATGTGGAACCCAGCAACTGATATTGTTAAAATTACACAGCCACCACCTTTGGAAATAATAACCTTAGAAGAGACCTTCCGCCAATCAGCCGTGGACGTGCTCCTGCTCTGTTTCTTCGCAGTCATGTTGACCACCGTGGCATTCCTGAAATTCTTCAGATTGGACATTTGATACAGCAGACTGTAATGCACGTCGTGGAATTCCTGAGTTGTACTGTTTTTTGCAACTTTTCTGGGCAGAGAGTGTATAATAAGGAAAAGCATTATAGTCAAGCCCGAAAATATGTAGACAAATGAAGGAGATGCAATGAAATGACACGTAAAAATGTTGTGAAAATGCTCACACTTTTAATAACTCTGGGATTCGCCACCCTTTTTGGGTTCCAAGCAAACTCGCAAACCGTTAATTCCTTCATAGAATCGATAGAAGCCAGGGGCCCAGCACCAGATACTACTCCTGAAGAATATACAGGACCGCGAACCGTGAAGGGATTGATGAACGCCTTTGATACGGCGTACAACCAAAGGTATTCAAAAGCGAGGGTGATAGCACTCTGTGAGGATGGTGTTGTTTACAGTAGCGAACTTGCAATCAGCGGTGAAATAGATGCGAGACATTCACGAGTAGAGTGGCTTCAGATGCTTTTGCAGAGAGGTATCACTATAGAAAACTTCAACGATTATAGAGTCTACTTATCAAAGCGGCATACTTTGGCATTTTTGGAGGACAATCCGGATTTACAAAAAATCGGATTTCTTGGCATGCCTTTAACGGATGATCAGGCAGCTTATAAAGTCGCTTATATCGATAAGTTGGTAGCTAAACAAATTGAACGCCTCAAGAAAAAAGTTGAAGACACCAAGAAACGGATTGGACGCGTGAAGAAAAAAGTTGAGCGTGCTAAGGAACAATCCCATTCACAACAGTTTGAATACGTCAAACAACTTGAGGAGGCAAGGAAACAACTCAAGCGTGCACAAGAGACTTTAGAACGTTTCCAAAAACCGACATCGCCATCTCAGCAACCAAATCGGAATATGCGAAAGAGGTCTCCATATCCACCGCTATAGAGGAAAGATAGTTTTGTTAACCTCATAACCCGAGTTGGAAGTTTCTAAATTTTCCTCAAACCGACACTATTAAGCGTGTTCTAAGCGTGTTCGCTAACGGATTAGGGGACGCGCTGCTAAGTTATCTTGGGATGAGGCGTAATGGAATTATTCACGGAACTCCAACCTTAATTTAGTAATCCGGGCACTGATCAAATGTGTTTTCTGTAGTATCTGTGATTTTCCACATCTACACACCGAGTGCAAAGAGCGATTGAGAACAACGGGCGGGAAGCCCGAAGTTGCATTCTCTCAATCTGTAGATGGAAATAGTAAATCACAAACACAAAAAATGTCAATTAATTTATTCTAAAAACGAAACTGTTTTCCGCAAGCCCCGCGGCAGATGGACGATCACCGTGACAGGGGTATCCTTACGTTTTGGAATGCGGGATTTTAATCCGTGTCTTGTTCATACTGGCGAAGAAAGACTTCTGCTTGACGGAGGTAAGATCTCTCCCCTTTCCTCATGTGTATATAGGCTTTGAAGCCTTCATAAGCCGCCTTTTTTTCGCCGAGAGTATGGTAACAGACCGCCCGTTGATACTCGGCTTCATCCTCGAATCGACTCTGCAGTGGATTTTCCAAGAGGCGATCATAGACTTCTATAGCATGCCTGTAGGCACCCTGTTGCTGGTAGAGAACTCCGATTCGGAATTCTACATACCTGACGGAAAATTTTACCGATGGGTACTCTCTTATCAAGGTCTTGTATGTATCAATCGCCAGGGGGTCGTTGTGAAGTTTCTCCCACGCCGCAGCAATTCTATAGATATTAGAAATGAATTGATCGCGTGAAACAAAGTGATCGCGTGAAAAAATAGAACGCTGTCGCCGCCGTGTTTTTTCCCATTCCTTGCGATCCCTAAAATGCTTGACGTTTTCGGCGGTCAGTTTTTTGATTTCTCTCAAGTTTTCCCGAATCTGCGCCAAGTGCGTTCGGGCTTCAGCGGCTGCCTCAGTATCCGGGAACTTCTCAATGACATCAAGAAAGACGGACGTTCCCGCGGGATAGTTATAAAGCTTGTAGGAATAAACGCGCCCCAACTCGAAGGCGGCTTGTGGTGCTTCAGGGTGTTCAGGAAATGCTTTGACGACGGCTTCATAATAACCAATGGCTTGCGAATAATCCTGTAAATCTTTATACGCACCGGCGATCGCATACAGGGCAGCCGCAGCGGTTTTTGTCCCCTTCTGCTCTTTCTGAGAATGACGGCACGAGCGGTGCGGATCCGCGCCATGCCATTTTCGGCTTCATACACGTAATCGCCGGTAGGGGCGACATCGAGAATGTTTTGGTAGTGTTCCATCGCCAGATCCCAGGCGTAGAAGCGTTCATAGATTTTCGCCACCTGGTAATGCGCCCGCTTTGCAATGCTACTTTTCGGGTCACTTTCGATAACCCGCAAATACAGAGATTTGGCTTTCTCGTAGGATGCCAATTGTTGCCCCGAATGATCATCGGTTCTTCTCACCGCAGCACCCGCTCTGAGAACTTCGCCTGCTTCAAATGCGGTGTCTGCCCTCCGAAGCGTCGCTTTCGCCCCCAACGCAGGGATCGGAATGGCTTTCAGTCCATACCCAGAGCAGCCTACAAATATCAGGCAGCACAAAAGAAGGACACTCACGGTATGAAAGCCCTTTTTTAGGAGGGTTTTGAGAATCGGTGTCATCGCTCGGCACATCGTGAATTCCTCGCGTAATTGCATAGAAAACTCGCGTTTCAACCTTTTACCCCATTATTAATTTTATACTATTTAAAGTTTTTGTCAAAATTAAAATTACAAAAAGATACACTTTTTTACAAAAAAATACTTTTCTTGCAAAAAAGTGCATAATTCGTCAAAAAATCGGTTATCTTCTGTAGTAATACCAAATCTGAAAAATAAATTCGCATTTCAGAGATTTTGAAAGGCTATGAGATTTCCACATGTAAGTGGCGCAATTCAT
>JAGWBV010000113.1 GCA_021295715.1 Candidatus Poribacteria bacterium
AGACGTATGCCCACTTACCGAAAAAAACTCATCGAGGTCAACATCCCCCTCCAAGCCATTAACATAGAGTCCGCAAAAACCTCCGTGAAGTCCCGCGAAAGTCAGGGCGTTCGGAGCATTTACACAAAGATATACAATGATCTGTCCAGCACCGAGAAAGTTTTATGACAGACATAGATGGGTGTGAAATTTTCATAGCAATTTTCATAGCAACGTCACAGCACCCTTTGATGAGAACCTTCTAAAACCCAGTGAGGATCAGGGTTTATCGCCATTTACGACACCTATTGATTTCTTGCTTTGCTATGAAAACTGTGAAATTATGGTGAAATATAGAAATACGTAGGGATGTAATCCTGTAAATCCTTGAATTCTGAAAATCCTGATTCAGACAACCGATAACTGATTCCTGAATACCTCTGTCCATCCGACAAAAAACTTGACAGCAAATCCCAAATACGTTAACATTACCACATTAATATCAGAACGAGTCCGAGACTTTAAAGAAACTTAATTGTTACGAGGAAAGTATAAGTAAAAAACGTAGCCTGCAACAACGGCGCAGGCGGATAAACGCAAAAGAACGTGAAAGAACAAATTCACCTGATCAAACCGCAAGGTAAAATTAAAAAATGAAAACTTATCGCGTTGCCATATTAGGGTGTCGGAGTCGCGGCACCTCAGCAGCAAAGGCATATCATGCACATCCGCGCACTGAAATCGTGGCTCTCTGCGACCTCGTCCAAGAACGGTTAGATGCCCTTGGCGACATCGTGAACGTCTCCGCACATTTCACCGATTTAGACGCGATGATCCAACAGACGGCTCCTGATATTGTCGCAATCCCCACCGCAACAGAGGCACACTATCCGCTTTGCATGCGCGTCCTTGAACACGATGTGAACATCGAAGTGGAGAAACCCCTCTGCATCGATCTCGTCCAAGCGGATGAGGTACTGGCGAAGGCGAAAGCGAAAAACGCTCGCGTCGCTGTGCATCATCAACGCCGCACGAGTCCTTCAATGCAGGCAGTTGCAAAAGCATTAGACGAAGGAAAAATTGGCGACCTCCGTTATATCTATGCCAGTGGAAAAGGTTACTACGCCGGTTATGGATTAATGAACATCGGAACACATGTTGTTAACAACATGATGCGTTTCGGTGGACGCTGCCGAAGCGTCGTGGCACAAGCGACGACGGGTGGACGCGCCATCACACACGACGATGTGCTTCCTTCACCGGCTGGCATGGGCACAGTCGCAGGTGAATACACCACAGCAACACTCCAATTCGACGGAAACGTCACCGGTACCCTCATCCAGCACCGATTCCCGAAGGTAGACACCGATGCGTATGTCATGGAACTCTACGGCACTGAAGGGAGACTCTTCTGGTCGGAATTGAAAGGTTCGTGGTGGCTACCTACACCACATTTCGTTCCTGACGGCACGCATGACAAATGGGAGGCACTCGCGTCTATCTATCCAGACCATTTTGACCCAGACAAGGGTGCCAACGCCGATGACTACTGCTTCGTTGACGAATATGTGAACGCATTAGACGAGGACCGTGAACACGAATCTAATGGCGAAGAGGGTCGCCATGTCATTGAGATTCTCATGGGAATCTTTGAGTCCGCCGTCTACGGCACACGTGTGGAATTGCCCCAGAAAAACCGAGAGCATCCGTTGCTGCGGTGGCGTACTGAAGCCGGTTTGGGTGAAATAAGGGATATGCCTCGCGATTACGGGACCTGGCTATCATTAGAAGACGAACGTTTGTATGAATAGTTATCAGCAGTCAGCAATCGGCAGTCAGCGGTCAGCAAAGAGGTGGGTTTGTACCAATCTTCGTAAACTTGGAATATTCCAGAGCACGGTAGATTGTTACCGAAATCCTCTTACCGATAGCCGATAGCCGATAGCCGACAGCCACTTGAAGGACGAAATCATGCCGAATCCTACGACGAATGCTGACAATCTACCGCCGATTCCACTGACGGAAGAACAACGGTTTCTCTTTGATACGCGCGGATGGCTTCTGTTCCCAGGCATCCTCAGCCAAACCGAGGTTAAAGAGATGCGTGAGTTCTGTTATCAACTCAAACAGAAACCCGAATCAATAATTCCTGAACACCACCGCTCTCCCATCGGGGGTCCCCTTGAAGGGCTAACCGATCATCCAGTTGTGCTCGGATTCATGAACGAATTCCTTACATCGGGTTATGCGAACGAGAACTGTTACGGATTCCGATTAGAAGGCACGTTCCTAACGATTCGTCCGAACGGACACGACAATTTCAGTCCGCACGGCGGGCGTGGGATGCTCAACTTTCCCGGCAACTCGCACACCTACCATCTCCACCATGACAGCGCACACAGTGGACTGACGCGCGTCGTCTGGGAACTCAATCCTGTTCAGGAAGGTGGGGGTGGCACGATGTTCCTCACGGGAAGTCACAAAGGTGCGTTTCCTGCACCCCAGTCAACGAAAGATCGCAATTCATCGCTGTGGGAGGATTACACCTGTCCCGCCGGCTCCATGCTTATTTTCACAGAAGCCATCACGCATACAGGCGCGAAGTGGACGGACGAAACCGTTGATCGGGTCGCAATCTTCCACTGCTATAATACGGTTGGAAACAAATGGCATAAATGGGAACCGCATCCGAAACACGTCGAAGAGATGCCGTTTAAACGTCAGACACTCTTCCGACCTGTTCACTGTCAGGACAATACACCAACACTGGATGCTGTGTAGTAAGTCGGCCGGGTTGAACAGAGTGAATTTATGGATTTCAATTTAAGGAACAATTAAAATATGAAGATTACAAATGTGAAATCTTTTGTTTCAGCAGATGGACACTTCTTCGTAAAGGTCGAAACCGATGCAGGTATCTATGGCGTCGGTGAGGGTGGACTTCGCCGCCGCTCACTCGCTTTAGCCGAAGTCGTTCGCTCATTTGAACCCTTTCTCATCGGCGCAGATCCGTTCCGAATCGAGCACTTATGGCAGGTGATGTTCCGAGGTGGATTTTTCCCCGGAGGTGTCGTCCAATCCTCGGCAGTGAGTGCCGTAGACATCGCACTCTGGGACATCAAAGGAAAAGCCTTGAACGTTCCCGTCTATGAACTGTTAGGCGGACGCACGAGAGATAAAGTCGTCTGTTATCCACATAACGGCGGCGGCTCAATTGATGCAATCATCGAGAGTTGCCGACAAACCTACGCAGCCGGTTGGAAGTTTGTCCGGTGGAGTGTGGTTGATCATTCTGACAGTGGGGGGACGTTTGAACCCAGACGCGCCGTCCAAAACACCCTTAAGCAGGTGGAAGCCGTTCGTCAGGCATTCGGCGATGATCTCGAAATACTGATTGACGTGCATACCCGTCTCGATCCAGCAGACAGCCTTGATTTCTGTAACAAGGTCGCACGGTACAATCCGTTCTTCATTGAGGATCCGCTTCGAGCCGAGAACCCCGCGAGCCTCAGACGGCTTCGGCAGCAGACCTCGGTGCCACTCGCCGTCGGCGAGCAATTCGACAGCAAGTGGACATTCCGAGAAGTCATCGAAGAAGACCTCATGGACTACTGCCGCGTCGATCTCTGCATTGCCGGTGGGTTAACGGAGGCACGTAAAATTGCTGGATGGTGCGAAACGCACTATATCCATATAGCACCACACAACCCGTTGGGACCTGTATCCGCTGCAGCGGGTCTGCATCTCTGTTTGTCATCGTCACTCGTCGGCGTGCAGGAACTCCCACGTGCCCCAATGTCCTCGCTAACCGACGTGTTCCCGGTGCAAGTGCCGTGGGAATCAGGGTATCTCCTACCCCCCGAACGTCCGGGACTTGGCATTGAATTCAATGAGGATGCACTTACCAACGTCTCAACACAAGAATATGGACCACCCCACGGCTATCAACGCGACGATGGTGCCTACACGAACTGGTAATCTTAAAGGTAGCAGGCACACTCCGTGTGCCGTTCCGCATTTAAACACTTATGCACACCCAATCCCGATAAAATGAAGGAGAAAATTGAATGACAACTGCTGAAATCAAAGAGATGGCGACGGAATATATCATTAATACTTACGGTGACAGAAGCCTTGCCTTCGTCAAAGGCGAGGGTCCCTACCTCTGGGATGCCGACGGCAAAAAATACCTCGACTTTCTCGGTGGGCTCGCTGTCAACGGCTTAGGGCACTGCCACCCGAAGGTCGTCGATGCCATCCGTGAACAGGCAGGCAAACTGCTGCACACATCCAATCTCTACTATATTCAACCGCAGGCAGAACTCGCGAAATTGCTCATAGACAACTCAGACATGGATCAGTGCTTCTTCTGTAACAGCGGTGCCGAAGCGAACGAAGCGGCGATTAAACTGGCGCGAAAATACGCCAAGGACAGTGGTAGAACAGATGCCTACGAAATCATAACAATGGAGAATTCGTTCCATGGACGGACGATGGCGACGATTACCGCCACAGCACAAACGAAATATCATGTCGGGTTTGAGCCGATGCTCGAAGGCTTCAAATACGTCCCCTTCGATGATCTCGAAGCAACCGAAGCTGCCATCAGTGAGAAGACGTGCGCCATTTTAGTCGAGCCGATCCAGTCTGAAGGCGGCGTTAATATGCCCAGTGATGGGTATCTCCAAGAGTTACGAGAACTCTGTGACAAACATAACCTGTTACTCATGTTCGACGAAGTCCAAACTGCGATGGGGAGATTAGGTACCTTTTTTGGATACCAAAGCTACGGCGTTGTGCCGGATGTAATTACGATGGCAAAGGCACTCGGTAGCGGTGTCCCCATCGGTGCGATGTTAGCGAAACGCCCCATAGCAGAGAGTTTCGTCCCTGGCACTCATGCCGCGACATTCGGAGGAAACCCGTTAGTCACGGCGGCGGCATCCACAACCATCAGAACCATTCTGGAAGAAAACCTTGCCGTGAACGCCGTTAAAATGGGGAATTACCTTGCCGGCGGACTGATGGAACTCAAGGACAAGTACCCAATCAAAGAAGTACGTGGGAAGGGCTTACTTCGCGGTTTAGTCATGGAAGTCGATGCGAAACCGCTCGCCGCGCAGTGTATTGAAAACGGGTTGGTCACCATCTGCACCAATGATTATGTCCTTCGGTTCTTACCACCGCTCAATATCAACGCTGGTCACGTTGAGGAAGCCGTTAACATCGTCGAAAAATCGATGTCCGAAACTCTGTAAGATGCGATACATCGAAAAGCCTGACGTAACCGCATGGGCAAAAATCTATGTGTTCTGCCTTCTCCTTGCAGTCATGGGATGCACGGGTAGTACGACCCCAATTGAATTATCACCCGCAACCCGCACGGAATTGGACGCTATCCTCAACACACTGCAAGCGAGATACGACCTGACCGGCTCCTTAAAGATCACCCGAATGATGGTCAGGATCGAGGAAGGCGACCGGAGTGAGGAACTCCGAGAATTGTTGTGGTATAAAAAATCGGAGAACGGCGGGGAGCTGCTCCACATCCAAGCACTCGGCGGAATGAACGAACCACGCGGCATCGCAATTGCCAATCAGGACAAGAACCAATTTCTACTCCGTCTTGTGAACGAGCAGAAGGCATACCTGGGACCGTTATCCGATGGGGCTTTGCGAGAAATTTTCGGTGTCGATCTACGCGTGTCAGATGTGTTGAGTGCAATCTTCGCGAATCCGTTTCTTGACGAACGCACTGCTGACTTCATATCTGTTGAAAGTTCCGGAGCGAAATTCATCCTTAAGCGTCCCGGTGCTCAAAGTGGGCAGGTGGAGACCATCACGCTCTTTATTCGTGAGGGTGAACCACGAGTTACAGAGTGGCATATCCACGATGAAAATGGCACACTTCAACAACGCGCCACTTTCGCTGATTATCGTGAGGTGAGCGGGATCCTCCGACCCCACAAGGTGGAAATCGAACGTCCACTCGAACAGACGCGGGTCGCAGTGAAAATTGCCAAAGTCGAACTGAACGTCGAGATTAGTGACAGTAAGTTTGATCCCGAACCCTTTCTGGGCGAGGATGTCGAAATTATTCCGTTGTCAGAATTAAGAGAGTAGTGGGCAAAATCGTGCAAGAGATAAGGGTCCGTGCGCATGCGAAAATTAACCTCTATCTGGATGTCGTCGGCAAGCGCGAGGATGGCTATCATAACCTCGAAACGATCTTCCATTCAGTCGAGTTGCACGACGATGTCATCATCCGTAAACAGGCAACAAAGGGCATAACAGTTCACTGTGAACACCCAAGGATTCCGTGTGATTCACGTAATTTAGCATATCGCGCCGCGAATCTCCTCAGTGATTCAGTAGGCGGTATTGACGGGATTGCGATTGACATCCATAAGCGGATTCCGGTTGCGGCTGGACTCGCAGGCGGAAGTGCAAACGCCGCTGCCGTCCTCCACGGGGTAAACGACCTTTTCGGGTTAAATTTCACACAGGAGACCCTAATGCAGTTTGGAGCACAGTTGGGTGCAGATGTCCCCTTCTGCTTGCATGGCGGTGCTGCGTTGGGACTCGGCATCGGCGATCAGTTAACGCGCCTTCCTGCGCTCTCAGATGTACCGCTCCTCCTTCTAAATCCCGGCATCGAAATTTCGACAGCAAATGTATTTAAGAAATTGAATTTTTCCTTGACAACAAGAAAAAAAAGAGGTATAATTATACAGGCTTGTTTGGAGAAGGGTGATGTCGTTAGCATCGGGCAAAACCTATACAACCTCCTTGAGGTTCCGGTTTTTTCCCAATATCCGGAAATTGCCGCGCTAAAAACTGAGTTATCTACGCAGACTGGGTCTTGTGGCGCGCTGATGTCGGGGAGCGGTGCTACGGTGTTCGCCGTGATGCAAAACGGTGACGTAGCACGTCGGTGTGAATCACACTTCAAAGACAGAGCCAATTTTTGTACAACCACGGTAACCAATCCCGTCGGTGTGTCTGTATATTAATGATTAAAGGGCGGTGGCCAAGCGGTAAGGCACAGGTCTTTGGAACCTGCATGCGTAGGTTCGAATCCTACCCGCCCTGTCTCCTGTTTTTTCAATGATTAGGGTTTTGACCTATATGCCTTTCCAGCTCGTGTAGATTTTTGATAACCCCAAAACCCGTAGCGCGTAATGAAATGGAGCGCGGATTTAAGAAAAACACATCAAAGTTCAAACCTACGTCATTTAACCGCAAGGTATAATTAAAAGATGCAACAAGCAAAATTAGAAGTTCAACAACGTAACACCTTTGGAAAGCAGAGCGCTCGGGATCTTCGGAAAGAGGGCGCAGTCCCTGCTGTGCTGTACGGTCGTGCACAAGACACCGTGGCGATCCAAGTCAACGCGCGAATCTTCAAACAATTCCTACGAACCCACGGTGAAAACGTCATTATCAATATGGAAATCGGTACCGGCAACACCGAACCTGTCATTATCAAAGAAATTCAACGCCATCCGGTGAATAAACAGATGTTAATGCATGCGGATTTCATCAGAATCTCTTTAGATGAACCCGTGACATCAGCCGTGCCGGTAGTGCTCGTAGGCAACCCACTCGGGGTTCAGGAGGGCGGAATCCTTGAAACCCCTTTTCGCGAAGTGACTGTTCACTGTCTGCCAATGCAAATACCGACGGAGATCTCCGTCGACGTGAGCCATTTGGATATCGGTGACACTGTCCACATGAGCGATTTAAATCTGGACGAGAACGTTGAGATTTTAGACGAATTGGAACGGATTATCGCGATGGTGAGCCAACCACGCATTGAGGAAGAAGAAGTAATAGAGGCTGAAGATGGCGAAGGAGAAGATGAGGAAGCCGCTGAAGAACAACCTACGGAACCAGAAATTATTTCTCGTAGGCGCGATGATGACGACGACGAATAACGTGTCCAAACGAAAGAATCACAGCATGAAATAAAACCCACAGCGCACTTAACCGATAGGAACGATCTCCCGATCGCGACGCTTCCTAAACAAAGCGCGCAGCTTGGAACGAAGTGGAAAGCGGATATACGGAAAAGTTTTTAATTTTACCTTGCGGAGTAACAACGTGCGTTTGGACTTTGAACTGCGTTTATCAAATCCGCCTGCGCTGATGCTGCAGGCTGCTGTCTTGGGTAAACCAAAGTGGATAGTTCATAATGAAATGGAGAACGGATATACGGAAAGGAAACCGTTCATTTATCAAACCCACCTGACCGAACCGCAAGGAACAATTAAAAGCCGAACCGCAAGGAACATTAGAAAAACGGTTAGCGTGCTTTTTTTAAGCATCTTCACGTGGCTTATCGCACTCAACGGCATTGCCCAAGAACTTTCCGTTCGCTTCATCGATGCCAATGGAGAAACCATCGCCGAGGTGGCTGCCCAACTCCAAGCAGAGCAAATTTACCTCCCCGTTGATGCCGTCAGACAGGTATTCGATCCCGACATGACGGATCAATACAATCATCCGCGAAAAAGACTTACCCTGAAAACCAAAGACAAGCAAATCCGGTTACAAATCGGACATCCGACCGTCGGTATCGATCCCAGCGGGATGACACATACGCTTCCGGCTCCTCCGATAATTATGGCGCAGCAGCCGATGTTGCCTATCGCTTTTTTCACGCAAATCCTACCAGATTTTTACAACCTCGAAGCTCTTTACAATTCCAACTTGAAAAGGGTCCAACTGAGACCCAAGGGAACATGGACACCAACCGCGACAGATAATCCAGTGAATTGGGCAATTATTATCGATCCAGGACACGGCGGTGCAGACGACCGCGGATGCGAAAGTAGTACGGGACTCCTTGAGAAAGACATCGTGCTTTCACTCGCAAAACAACTCTCTTCGATCAGCAAAGAGCAAGGAATACAGGTCTACCTCACACGCCAGACAGATACGAAAAAGACGCACTTTGAGCGCATTCAGGTTGCCAAACGGAACAAAGGACAACTCTTTCTCAGCCTACACTGTAACGCATCTTTTTCACCACATGAAAAAGGAATTAAGATTTACCTCAACAACCCTAAAGGACAGCTTCGATTTCCAAGTAATGACCAGTCAGCACTTACAGGACAGCGGTTAAAAATCCTTGCGCAAGCTAATTTTCTAAAGCAGAGCCAAGACTTCGCAGACGCGCTCCAAACGGAATTGAATTTTCTGACGGAAACACCAGCGGAGATTACCGAACTCCCGTTGGTAGCATTATCCGAAACTTATATGCCAGCGGTCCTTTTGGAACTTGGCTACCTTTCCAACGTGGAGGACTTAGAGAAACTCTCTAAGTCTGAATATATCGCAGGCATTGCCGAAGCAATTGTCCGTGCTTTCCAACGATATATTTCTTCTATCAGCAGTCAGCAATCAGCATTGTCCCGCAGGTCTCCCACACGCGGCTTGCGTCACAATCAGCAAAAAGATGTTCTTAAACGATAACCGCTTCTACTAACTGCTGAAAGGATTTTTTGAAAAATCCGTCCTGACGGTTGATCGCTATAAAGGAACGAAACGGTGAAACATAAAAGGAGTGCAGGGTTTTCAAGGCTTTTAGTGATATGGGGAATAACCTTGGTCCTTATCGCAGTTGGTCTCGGTGTGACATTATTCCTGATTGAACGATCAAGGCAATCGGCGATTCCGATAGCTCCACCCCCATTGCCCATCGCCGCTAATCCGTCAGACATACCACCACCACCACAAGAGGTTAACCTTTTTCTCCTCGATACCACTGCTCTGACGCTTGTCCCAGTTAAAACCGAACGACGACTCCATGTCGAACTTACCAAACGCTTGAGTCAGATAGTTAGAGCACTCATTCAGGAAACACCACCCAACTTTAGAAACACTATCCCGCGCGGAACAATCTTGAACGAAGCCTACATTGATAGCCAACAAACCGCATACTTGGATTTTTCAAACCATCTCACGGATGGACATATCGGCGGGACAACAGCCGAACTTTTGACCATTACGGCAATTCTCAAAACCGTATTCGACGCATTTCCTGATGAAATTGAACAGGTTCAGATTTTAATTGATGGCGAGGAAGTGAAAACGCTCGCGGGACACCTCAACCTTTCACAACCTTTACATCTGTTTTAATAAGTGTCAATTTAAGATAATCCGTGGGTGTGGTTCCTAACCGAACCTATTCACCCGCCCAGTAGGTGCGGCTTCCTAACCACCGATGGGATTAATTAACATCTTGACAACCGACCGCTGACGGTTGACGGCTATTCTATGAACAAGAAAGTAAAACTCATTGTTGGACTCGGCAATCCAGGGATCCGCTACGAGCAGACCAAACATAACGTTGGTTTTCGCGTGATTGACGCGCTCTACGAGGAATGCAGGAAGGGGGTGGTCCCCGCGCCCCATACATCAATTTGCAAATCACTCGTTATGCAGACGAGATGGCACGATCTACCGATTATCCTCGCAAAACCGACGACATATATGAACAACAGTGGCATCGCTGTCGCGGCACTCATCAGACAGTTCGAGATTTCACATTCGGAATTGTGCGTCGTCTATGATGATATTCACTTAGACGTCGGTGTGCTTCGGATGCGGCAAAAAGGAAGCGACGGGGGCCAGAAGGGAATGAAGTCTATTATTCATCATTTGGGTACTACCGCATTTCCGCGTTTACGCATCGGCATTGGCGAACCCATCGGCGACTTAACCGATTATGTCCTTACAAGTTTTACAGAAGACGAAGGAATTGAGATAGCACATACCATCGACCGCGCCGTTGATGCCATTGAAACCTTCGTCAAAGATGATATTCTTACAGCAATGAATCAATTTAACAGACGCTGAAATAGCCATCAGCCGTCAGGTCGGGTTGCTACGCAACCCTTTCAGCCGTCAGCCGTCAGTTTTAAGAGGTTTTCGTTTAAAAATACCCTCTTCTCGCTGATAGCCGATCGCCATAAAACCAACAGGAACCGATGACAAATCAAAAATCCTCCTTGCTGACGGTTGAAAGCCGAAAGCTGAAAGCCAAGATACAAACCGCCATTGATGCTGTGATAAAAGCCATGCAACTCTGCGAACAGGTGCAAGCTGAGATGATACCAACAGATGCAATCCAAAAGATAGACCGGAGTCCTGTAACTGTCGCCGACTTCGGATCGCAGGCACTGATATGCAAGGCAATCGGCGACATTTTTCCCGACGACGTTATCGTTGCTGAGGAAAGCGCGCAGGCACTAAAAGAAAACGTATCGCTCTTAGAACGCGTCACCAGTTACGTGAACCGATTTTACAAAGACACACCGCACTCGGCAGAGACGGTCTGTGAATGGATTGATCGGGGAAGCGGTGAAGTTGGACCGAACTTCTGGACACTTGACCCAATTGACGGCACGAAAGGCTTTCTTCGCCGGGATCAGTACGCAATCGCCTTAGCTTATATCGTCAACGGTACTGTTCAACTCGGCGTTTTAGGCTGCCCAAACTTGCCATACCGGTTGAACAATGGAAACACAGAACATGGATGCCTTTTTGTCGCCATCCGCGGTGAAGGCACGCGGCTCTACACTAAAACAGGGGACTTTATAGAGCAAGTACACGTATCGGAAACGACCCATCGCTTCGCGGAGAGCGTCGAGTCCACGCACGGGGACAGTGATGCCCACAGTAGCATTGCGAATGCTCTCGGAATTACAGAACCCCCTGTCCGCATGGACAGCCAAGCGAAGTACGGCATCGTTTCCCGTGGCGAAGCGTCGCTCTACATCCGTCTCCCGAACCCGGATTACCCGGATTACCGTGAATGCATCTGGGACCACGCTGCAGGACTTATCGTCGTCGAAGAAGCAGGCGGGACGGTAACAGACGCGAACGGCATTCCTCTCAACTTTCTGACAGGAAAACGGATGCATGAGAATCGAGGTATCATCGCAACCAACGGAAAACTCCATCAACAGGTTTTAATGGCAGTCAGCAGTCAGCAGTCAGCAGTCGGTTAAGACGGGTCTGTTGCACCAAAATTTCCTTCGGGAATCGGAGTTCCGTATGCTGAAAGTCGATGGTTTCCGATAACCGATACACTGAAAACTATTAGAGCAGGAGGCTAAAAATAAAAATATGAAAGCTGGGCAAATCGTTGCACCACGTCAGATCGAAATTGTTGACATAGAACAACCGAACCTCGCCGATTACCCTGATGGCACAGTGATGATAAAAACCGCCCATAGTGCCATCTGCGGTACTGACATGCCGTCGTTCGTCCTTGAACATCCAGCGGACAGTTATCCGCTTGGACCGGGACTTTCAATTCACGAGGCAATTGGCATCGTTACAGAAAGCACATCGGATAAATTCAAGGCAGGAGACGAAGTCCTCGCGCTTCCACGCTACGTCGGAGGGCTTTCAGAGTACTTCCTATCGGATGAAAGTGTTACGTTGCCGTTGACGGATTTCCCTCGAAAGGATTGCATCCTGATGTCCCAACCGCTTGGAACGGTTGTTTGGGCGTGTCGGAAGCTGCCGAACCTACTTAATCTCGACACCGTCGTTATCGGACAGGGACCGATGGGACTCCTCTTTACACACATGCTGAGTAACCTCGGCGCGCGCACAGTGATTACGACGGATCTGGTCGATTTCCGACTTTCAGTTTCCAAGAAGATGCAGGCTACACACACGATTAACGCTGCTAAGGAAGATCCCGTCGCTGCCGTTGAGGAAATTACGGAGGGCAGAATGGCAGATTTGGTTATTGAGGTCGTTGGGCACCAAACGGAAACCATCAACGCGTGTCTTCAACTCCTGAAGCGGGACGGAACACTCCTCGCTTTCGGCGTACCAGACGACCAAATTTACGATTTCCATTTCGCAGATTTCTTCCGGAAAAATATTAGATTTATCGGTTCCGTGGGACCGGACGCGCCGAATGACTTCCCGCTGGCGATGGATATGATTGCCCAAGGACGCTTAGATGTGTCCCCAATTATTACACATCATCTTCCTTTTACAGAGGCACAACTCGGATTTGAGATGGCACTGAATAAGAAAGATGAGGCGATTAAGATAGTCTTCGACTACGAGTAGCCATTTACAACGGCAATTCAACGGGACATCCATCACGGCTGGACTGGTAGATAGCGAGAATAATCTCAACGGCTTTGCGTCCCTCGCGTCCATCAACGAGATGCGAGGCATCGTGTTCAAGCCCATTAATGAGGTTTTCCATCTGCCGTCGGTGATTGGCATGGTTAATAGCTCGTGGATCGGATGCCCCACCGCCGGTGTCTGTTTTTTGGGCGAATTTCTCTCGGATTTCCACGTCTTCAGGCAGTTCCGGATCGAATTCCCACGTTACAATGTCTTCCTCGGCTAAAACGATAGTTCCGTGTGTGCCGGAGATTTCAGTTTTCTTGAGCATACCGGGAAAAGCGGCAGTTGTGCCTTCGATGACACCGAGTGCGCCGTTTTCAAATCGGAGTGCGGCGACAGCGGTATCTTCGACCTCTATTCGCTCGTGTGCTAAGGTATCGGTAAACGCTTGGACAGATTTAACGGGTCCCATAAAATACTGGAGTAGGTCAATGGCATGGATAGACTGGTTCATGAGCGCGCCGCCGCCATCAAGGTCCCACGTCCCGCGCCAGCCACCACTGTCGTAATACTCTTGGGAACGGTACCATTTGATGTAGGCATCTCCCAAAGTCAATTTGCCGAACCGTCCACTCTCAATTGTGGATTTAACGAGCCGCGTACTTTCTGTGAAACGGGAATTGAAGATAGCACAGAGTCGGACATCCGCTGCGTCACACGCTTCAATAATCTGGTCGCACCGTGGTAGCGTGATTTCCAACGGTTTTTCAACAATAACGTGCTTACCGGCTTCTGCAGCGGCGACAGCCGGTTCCAAATGCGCACCGCTCGGCGTACAGACGCAAACAATATCCAAGTCGTCCCGTTTGAGCATCTCGGTATAATCAGCGTAACTGTCAACGTTGTAACGATCCGTGAGCCGTTTGGCGTTCTCAGCATTCCGTGAACTGACTGCGACGAGTCGACCATGTTCCAATTCAGAAATTGCGGCGGAATGAAAATCAGAAATCATTCCGCACCCAATAATACCAAATCCGTAAGTCTTCATATTTTATGTATTCCTTTTGTGAAAGCGAAGATTTGCAGCCATGAGTTTAAAAAAAATTATGACTTCCAACGAAAACCAGATTATAGAAAATCCACCTACAGAAGAACAAGAAGAAGAACAGACGCCTGCCAACAAAACTTTCAGAATCGTCTGTATGACGTTTTGCCTTGCAGTGACAGTCTTGTTTCTCTGGGTCTGGCACCACCAAACTCAGTTCAACGATCATTATCGGAAGGCAACTTTTCTGATGCGCAACGGTGATGCCAAGCAAGCAATCGAAGCATATCAGAAGGCAATCAAAAACAAGGCTCGCACGCTCTTTTTCACCAAAGAACCATCGGTTCACAATAACCTTGGGCAAGCCTATCTATATGACGAGCAACATGCTCCTGCTATTGAGAACTTTAAGAAAGTGATTGAGATGGCACCAGACATCGCGGAAGGCTACGTTAACCTGACGACCGCCTACCTCCGGCAGAATCTACCAACCGACGCGCGCGAGGGATGTCTACGCGCCCTTGCAATTTTCCCGAAGACCGCCCTGCTTCATTACAACCTCGCGTGTGCTTATGCCCTGACGGGTGAGTCACAGAAAGCGGTAAACTCGCTTACGCAAGCAGTAACACTCAACCCGGACCTCAAAACTCTGGCACAACAAGAGGGTGCGCTCAAAGGCATTGCGTCTGAACTTCCTTGAATCCTGTGCGTTTTTAATCTGGATTAGCGAATGCGAGGCAATACAGCCAGCCGCCAACTTGTTACCACAACGCGTAGTCTTAATCTCAAATGGTTTCCCACCGAAGGGCACTTTTGACTGGGGCTTTTTGAGTTGTTTAACTTCCGCTGTACTAATACTCCTGCAAAACAGGATCGGGCCACAGATGCTTTTAACACCTCTCGGTGTGTAATTAATAGCAAAAGCGGCTCCACCTTTTAATTGTGCTGCTGCTTCTGAGGCATCAACACTATCACCGCCCTTGAGTTCTATTGGAACAACTACCAAGTTTCCGGTATCGTCAAAGTAAAAGAGAACGCATTCGCATTGATTTTTCCCCTGCTGTCCAGCAGGAAATATTTTGTCTAAATCCACGACAACTCGATCATCTTCTGAGATACCGGTCAGGTCTGCGCTACATCGACCGCGTTTGAACGAGTTTCCATTAAAAAGGTTCGCTCTACCCACCCGATCTCGGATATCTTCAAGAATCTCACTCTGGCTCAACCTGGGTGCCTCCTGTTGCCCCGTCAAGTTGAGTTCGGAGGTCCACCGAACGATTGTAGAGTTCCTCAGCCACCTCTCCATACTCCGTTGGTTCAATACCAGCGATGTGTTCAAATGGGATTTCCTGCACGGGTTTATCTGTGCGAAACCACCATGCACCAACTTCTTCCTTCGTCAACCAAGTTTCCGGTTCTGCTTTATTTTTTCCCAACTTCATCACTTCACCTTCGCGAACCAAATTGCCAATTTGCTCAAGGAGCCAGTCGCTATGCGTCGTGATAATCACGCGGACACCAGCTCGAACCAAACGAGCAAGAGTCAATGCAACCTTAGTTTGGGCAGCGGGGTGTAGATGGGCTTCAGGTTCTTCAATGATGAGCGTATCATTAGGTTGAATAATTCCACGTAAAAACAAGACAAGTGGGGCGAGTTCCGATACCATTGATGATGACCTACTCATTGATAGAGATTGCTTTGCCTGCTGTGGATGGTAACGGAATTCAGGGAATCCCGCTGCAGGTTCTGAAACCCTTATCTCTCCATGTAGCACATTTGTCTCTAGGGCTGTGTCACTCCTAAAATGATGGATGTGGGCAGCCACAAGGGACTGCCCCTACAGGGAAAATCCCTTCAACCCAACTGACACAGCACTAGGGCTTCGGCGATCTCAAGTATTCTACCCGAGGGCCCGTTCCGTACCTTGTAATCAATAATCTGTTTTAGAAAGTCCGCTATCACTCCTGAAAACGCTGGAACTTCAGACAGAGTTTCCAAACCGATACGGCTGTTGACAAAATCTATGAGAGAGCTAGCAATCACACGACGGCTCTGCACGATGCCACCCCGAGCAGCAGGTAAGTAATGCAATTGCGAAGTCTCCCACCTAGTAGTCTGTCAACGTTATTTTGACTTTTTGTAGGTGTTTTTGATTGGGTATTTCCTGCAGGTAGAACGGAGTGAAAGTCAGTTTAGATGTGACAGACTACTAGAAACACGAAAAAGTCGCCTAAGATCTTCAAAATCCAGTGTTTCTTCCGGTCCCTCACCATTCGCTGGTTTAAGAACTATGTCCTTGTTAATAAACCCGTCTACAGTGGCGTTGGAATCAGAATCGTGCATAATGTCAAAAGACCACAAGAGCCGATCTCCTTCACGGACGTTTAGCGAAACTTTCAGTTCGTTCCAAGCACCATCGGTGAAGCGTATCAGTTCTGAAATGGATTCCAAATCAAAACATCGTTGGAGTTCATCTTCAAAGGCTGTAGATTTCTTGAGATTAGATTCTAACCAAAACCGCATCTGATCGGGTAAATCTGAAAACTTGAAGGGTCGTCCATGTGTATTCAGTTTTTCGAGCATCTCCATAGTTTCTACCTGTAGATCTATCTGTTCTTGAATCCCCAGGGACCGACTTCGAGCGCGGTAAGTGAACCTTAAGTAAGAACTGGCCCTAGATGACCACGGAAATTGCGAAAACCCTTCAAAACTCTGATACAACGCATAAATGAGCGCGGCGAGATATGTTTTGCCAGTGTTGCTCTCACCGACAAAAACAGTCAGCGGACGCAGATCTATCTCCGCCTTTTCTATCGGTCCAAAATTCTCCACTACAATGTGAGTATCTGGGTGCTGCTGTCCACGCTCGGTTTTTTGCATTGTTTTCCTGCCAGTGATGATTTTAAACCAATTATACGTCTATTCCTACCTATTTGCAACGAAAAATGGGCGAGAATGAATCTCGCCCACCTCACTTAGAACAAACAGTGGATAGATATGCCAACACTATCTTTTCAACTTACCCCACACAGTTGCCAATTTGCCGCGGGCAGAAACATCAAGGGTGTCGTTGATGATTTTCTGGATGTCTGCTTCAGAAAGTGCGTAGTTGGCTAACATCAATTCGTCGATTCTACCCTGAAAGAAACGCGGGCAGCATCCGTTATTTTCGCCACCGAATCGCAAAGACTTGTCTGGTCTGGTTAGACCAGGCCCCTTCTGTGCGATAGCCGTGCCATCGGATTCCCCATTAATATAAAAACGGGCTTCGCTACCATCCCAGGCAATGGCAACATGCGACCATTCTTTCGCCTTTATTTTGCCATCAGAAATATGGTAACCGGGACTACTGGTCTCGTAGAAGTAATAAGCAAGCTGTCCCGCACCGGGCTCAATTTGCAGATAGTAGGTGTTCTTGTAGAAAATCGTGAACTTGTTCTCCTGCCCACCCGCTGGGAGTTCTTCAGGGTAAACCCATGCCATCATCGTAATGGCTTCATCTATGTCGAGCTCATCGGAGTGTGCGACATCTATGAAATCGGCTTTACCGGCCTCACCAGCCATTTGCACGGCGTTCCCTGAAATGCCTTCAGCCCACTCCACATCGCCGTCGAATTCACCGACCAAGCCAGCAGTCTCATCTTTAGCCTGTTTCCCCTTGCCTTCATCGAAATGCCAGACATATAATTTCTCGCCGAGTTGTTTCACGTTACCTTTTCCGCCCGCAGCATAACCTGCAAAGCAGAGAGATAGACTTAAAAAAACGCATAGCATCATCAGAATCTGGATTCTCATCGGTAGTTCCTCCTTTTAGAATGAACAAAAGGGCAGGTCAAAACCCGCCCCTTTAGTAAAACTTGGCAACAGGCAGGCATTATGGCACTGCCGCTATGACAGAGAATATTTATTGAGTTACATTTTCAGCTTGCCCCAAGTTGTGGCAAGTTTATCCTTGGGAGATACAGCAAAGTAAACGCCATTTTCCATATCTTGGTTAATCTCTTCAACGGTGAGTGCCCGGTCGTAAATGGCTACCTCATCAACCAAACCAATCATACCGGGCAACCCTGTTTGTGCTTTACCGATACGAAAGACGACTTCAATGCTGTTAATTTTACCCTTCGGTGGTGCGAATTCGACATCCAACTTGCCATCAATATATTGCCGGATCATATCACCATCGAAAGTAGAAGAGACATGGTGCCATGCCTCCAAATCGGGTTCAATGGTCTGTTTATTCCGAGAACCTTGCCACCCACCGATGTTAATCCACGTCTCAATTTGTGGGGATCCGGTAAACTGCGCGCTCCATTGGAGACAATAGCCGCCGACGTTTGCCGAACTCCTACGTCCCATCAGGTTAGAGTCGCCCTGAGACTCTTCAGGGAAAAACCACGCCTGAATCGTGAGCCCATCGGTAATGTCGAGTTCGGGGACTGCGTCAACCTCCACAAACTGCTGGTCATCTTCAAGATGCACAGCACCGCCAATCTTACCGTCTTTCGACCAGATCGCACCTTCAAGGGTGCCTTCAATGTTATTTCCTGTTACATCTACAACTTTGCCACCGTCGTCTTCATCAAAAGTGAAGTACAACATGAGTGCATCGTCATCGTTTATTGCCCACGCGCTGACACTAAAACATAGGGCAATGACCAAAAAAAACGTGATAATCGGTTTCATACCGTAGACTCCTTTATTCTCGTTGTCAGTTGTCGGTAAGGTTTGCCACACGAACCTTTCAGTTTTCGGTCACTCGCGCGACAGTCTTTTAACTTTAACCATCAACTCATCTACTGATACTTTTGCTAAAGTACGAGTTGATGGTTAAAACTGATAGCCGATTGCTGACTGCCGACTGCCATTTAGAACGTAGAAATCTGAATTTCCTTCGCTGTGATAAACTCAAGAAGTGCAGGAGTGCCTTCTTGTGTTTTTTGGATGCCACGCTGAATAGCCGGGATAATCTGGTCAGGCGTTTCGACACGTTCACCGTAGCCCCCGAACGCCTTCGCCATGTCTGCGTAGTGCCCAGAGATGTCTGTGCTACGGAATTTTTCGGTAGACACAGGCATAATCGGGATCTCAATCGCCATCGAAAAATTGTTGAAAAGCACGGAGAGAATCGGGATTCTTTCCCGCACAGCCGTCTCAAAGTCCATGCCGGTAAAGCCGATAGCGGCATCACCCCAGACGTTCACACAGAGTGCATCCGGTCGGGCGAGTTTCGCACCCATCGCGAGTCCGAGACCGTAACCGAGCTGCGTCGTCTTACCCCAACCGATATAGGTGAGCGGTGCGACAGACTGCCAAAAGGGTGACATTTGGTCGCGCGGACTTCCCGCATCGTGCGTAATAATCGTGTTTTTGACATCGACAGTGTGCAGCAAATCCGAGATGACGCGATATGGAGTCATCGGCACCTCATCCGAGGTGAGTTTCGCCTTCCACTGGTCGAGCCATTCTGCTTTAACCGCACTGATTTCTCCAGTGACAGCAGCCCTGCGCTCTTCGGATGCCCCATTAGAACGATCGCGAACGGCTTCTACCAAGCCATCTAAAATTAAACCCGCATCGCCAACGAGGGCGGTTTCAACGGGAACATCTTTGTTGATGTCCGCTGGATCTAACGTCGCGTGAATAACCCGTTTTCCATCGGGAATCCTGACACCAAAGCCGGTTCGGGTAAAACTGCACCCGATACCCAAAATCAGATCCGTTTTTTGAAGGAAGTGATGCACCGGTTTCGGAATCGCGCGTCCACCAGAACCGAGGGCTAACGGATGATCTTCCGGGAATGCGCTCTTGCCACCCAAACTCGTTGTCACAGGTGCACCGAGCAGTTCCGCCAATTCTTTTAAAGAATCCCAGGCTTGGGCATAATGCACACCTTGTCCTGCGTAAATGACAGGACACTCGGCATCAAGTAACGCCTCTGCAGCAGCCTCAATCGAAGCACTGTCAGGTCCGTAGCGCACGGTGGGTACCGGTGTCGGATCAAAGGAGTCGGAAATATCTTCACCAAACAGATCTGATGGGAATTCCACGAGTGCGGGGCGAGGTCTGCCGTTCCGGACTTGAGTAAAGGCACGTCGCATCGCTTCCGGGACAGCTTCAGGCATTGTGACCTGCTCACACGACTTCGTTACATGCCGATAGTTCAGGGCAGAATTGAAATTCGGTTGGATTTGTGTTACGCTTCGGGAATAACCACCCGGCAGAACCACAATCGGTGCGGAATCGCCATAGGCTTGGGCGACACCACCGAAGGCATTTTCGGAACCGGGTCCGCTCTGCATACAGAACACACCAATCTTCTCTCCAGAGGTTATTCGGCTCATAGCGTCTGCCATGTGAAGCCCAATACGTTCCTGTCTAACGATAATCGGACGGATGTCTAACTTCGCCGCCGCTTCGATGATCGGGTTAACAGGATAGGCGAATAGGTACTCTACGCCCTCTGCTTTTAGGACTTTCGCAACTGCATCAACAACTTTCATTTTTTAATATTCCTTTTTTTCGCGCTGTCGGCATTGTCCCGCAAGCCCACACGCGGCTTGCGTCGCAATCAGCAGTCGATTAAGGGATTCTGAGAGTTGCGTTTTTCGTGAATTCCACAAATCTCTCTTTAACCGATAACCGATAACCGATAACCGACAACTACTTGGCATTAGGACTCGTAGGCACACCGTCATCCATCACAAGTGGAAAATGGTCGCCTGCTAATTTATCACCATCGTTGACGGTAACAAAAGGTTTCATAACATGGCTTCCGCTGGCATCGTATAGCGTCTCATCTGTCATGTAATGCACCGCAATCGCACGCCGAGGGTTATCGCTTGTGTTGTCATGCGATCCGTGCCACGTTAAGGAATGATGGTAATGGACATGTCCTTTCGGTACAGGGCAGAACTCTACCTCTAATTCGTTATCTTCAAAGCGATCCGGCATCGAATGGATGTCCTTGACGGAATGCAGGAACGGAATCTGATTGCCCCAATGGTGAGAACCACGAACCATACGCATACATCCATTACCTTCATCAACATCATCCAACGCAACCCAAGCACTTACCTGACTCGTTTTCGGGGTAAGGATTGGCCAATAAGGTGAATCTTGGTGCCACATGTTCACCCCACCAACATGCGGCGGTTTGTATTGAATCTGGTCATGCCAGACGCGCAACTCTGTCGCTGACATCAGCTGTCCAATCTCTTCCACAATCACCGGGTTATGAACGAGTCGGTGATAGGCAGAACTCGCCTCCCAAATATTAACGACTTGCCACACCGGACTTTCTTCTCTGCCACCGAGGTTGGCGATGTGCACGGGTTGCGGAATGTCGGTTTTCTCATAATCATCAATAACGCGTGCCAATTCCTCACGCAACTCCTCAACCTGTTCATCACTTAAAACACGGTTTCCGAGGAGAAAACCTTTCTTAAGAAATGTGTCAACCTGGGTTTGGCTGAGCATATCCACTGCCTCCTATACCTTCTATTTCTCGTCGCGCCAAAAAAAGACTTATATGTTGGCTTTCGTCGTCTTTCCGGCATCCATTACAAGTGGAAAATGGTGTCCCGCTAATTTATCGCCACCCTTGACGGTAACAAAACGTTTCATGATGTGATTGCCATCTTCATCGTAAAGGGTTTCACTCGTCATATAATGCACCGCAATCGCACGCCTGGGTCCATCACTGGTGTTGTCGTGCGATCCGTGCCATGTCAAGGCGTGATGATAGTGAACATGCCCTTTCGGCACAGGACAAAGTTCCACTTCCAATGCGTTACCTTCAAATTGATTCGGCATCGAATCGATGTCTGGAACCTCGCGTAAAAATGGCATCTGGCTCCCCCAGTGATAGGAGCCACGGACCATACGCATACATCCGTTGCTTTCATCAACATCGTCCAAGGCAACCCAAGCACTCACCTGACTCGTTTTCGGGGTGAGAATACCCCACAACGGCGAATCTTGATGCCAACGATTCACACCCCCGACTTGTGGTGGTTTGTATTGGATTTGATCATGCCAGACGCGCAACTCTGTCGCCGACATGAGTTGCCCAATCTCTTCGACAATCACTGGATTGTGAACCAACCGGTGATAAGCAGAACTCGCTTCCCAAATATTGACGATCTGCCACACTGGACTCTCTTCCTTACCACCGAGATTGGCAATACGCACCGGCTGCGCGACTTCGTCTTTTTCATAGTCATCAATAACGCGCGCCAATTCTTCACGCAATTCGTCAACCTGTTCATCACTTAAAACACGGTTTCCGAGGAGAAAGCCTTTTTCACGAAATGTGTCAACCTG
>JAGWBV010000114.1 GCA_021295715.1 Candidatus Poribacteria bacterium
AGTGGCACGCGAGCTGGGTTTAGAACGTCGTAAGACAGTTCGGTCCCTATCTGGTATGGGCGTAGGATATTTGAGAGATGCTGCTCCTAGTATGAGAAGACCGGAGTGGATGTACCTCTAGTGCACCAGTTGTCACGCCAGTGGCACCGCTGGGTAGCTATGTGCAGAGCGGAGAAACGCTGAATGCATCTAAGCGTGAAACCCGCCTCAAGATAAGATATCCCACAACGTTAAGTTGGTAAGACTCCTTCGAGATAAGAAGGTTGATAGGCCAGATGTGTACGCCGCGCGAGCGGTTCAGCTAACTGGTACTAATAAGTCGAGGGCTTGATAACTTTTTCTCACGCTACCGACCCCTCACTACATATACAATTGTCAAATATTCTTGTAACGGCTCAGATACATCCCAATACTGAGCCATACAAAAAATTTTCCGGTGGCTATAGCGAAGGGGACCCACCCGTACCCATCCCGAACACGGTAGTTAAGCCCTTCAGCGCTGATGATACTTCGGGGGCAACCCCGCGGGAAAGTAGGTCGTTGCCGGGAATCTCTTCAAAAGGCAGGTGCATCACCTGCCTTTTGCTCTTTAATATTGCCATCAATTCGGCATTTGCTTGACACCTCCTTCGATTTGTGATACAATCCCTCTTTAGCAGTCAATTATCAGGCGCAGGCGGATAGGAGAACACCGATGAATTACACCTATAGAATTCTCACCATCAGTCTTATGATGTTCATCGTTTTTGCTATGAGTAACTGTTCAAGGACGAACAAACCCTCTGTTGATGAGGGTGAGGAAGAATCCAATACGGAACTCGCGCTAAATGAAACCTACGATAAGGTCAGAAATGGTGCGCGACTCATATTGGCTTACAACGCGCAAAGCAATTCCTTTGAAGGCACCGTCGAGAACACCACAGCGGAAACTTTGAAGCAGGTTCGAGTTGAAGTTCACCTATCGAATGGAAAAGAGCTTGGTCCCACACCATCTACAGACCTTGCTCCCGGAGAAAAAACAGAGGTCCAACTCATCGCAACGAGCACGGACTTCAACGGGTGGACTGCGCATCCCGAAGTCGGAGAGGGTGAACACGGGCATAGGGAAGAACATAGTGAACATGACTCAGAGCATGGCGGTGAGCATGACCGGGAGGGCAAGAATGAACACAACTAAAGGGATTTCAACTTATTTCTATCTACTCGTTTTGATAGGATTGTTCGGATTCACGACGCTCGCTTATGCAGCAAAACCCCCCGAAAATATCCTCAACAATGGTGATTTCGATCTCAACCTTGAAGCATGGCACCACTGGACACATGCCGATGCCGCCGCTCTCTTTCAACCCGAAGGCAAAAAAGCGGAGCCGGTCATCGGAAAGAAAGTTGCTTATGTCAAGATCAGTAACGCAGGGAATGCAGTGTGGCACGTCCAGTTCTATCAGCAACCCTTCACGCTGGAGAAAGGCACTACCTATACCTACAGTTTGTGGGCAAAGAGCGAAAAACCGAGAACGGTCGTAATGCGCATCCTGCATCAAGGCGATCCGTGGAATGAGTATGCTCGACAGACAATCAATCTCTCTGAAACGTGGAAGGAATTCTCCATCACGTTCAAAATGACAGCGGATGATGTGAGTACACGCGCAGGCATAATTATGGGCGGACAAAAGGTGGACGTCTGGCTCGACCATATCCGTCTCTATGAAGGTGAGTACGTTGCTGACATTGATGGTGCCGAACCACAGGCTGTTGATCCTTCAGATAAATTAACAACGACATGGGCAGCTCTCAAAAACCTGTAAAAGCGATCTCCTGATCGCAACTGCTAACCACTGATTGCTGACTGCCGATTGCTGAAGGCTTTTCTACCATTTCCCTTGCATATACACCCAAAACGATATATAATATACATCAGTGTCAAATAAGGGGGCGGAAGCACTTTGCTTCTACTGGAAGAACACATTGCGCACCATGGGTTTACAATACCCAGGAGGTAAACCAATGAAATTAGGTCTATTCCTTACACTCGCTTGCGCAGTAGTTATGGGTTTCGCAGCAGTTAACACAGAAATGACACACGCACAGTCGCTTGAAGACGGACTCGGAGGGCATTGGACTTTTGATAAAGGCGATACCGATGCAAAGTTGGCCAAAGATGCCCTCGGTGAAAACGATGGAGAGATTAAGGGTGCCCCGACAATTGTTGAAGGCATTGTCGGAGACGCACTCAGTTTCAACGGTGAAGAGGATTATGTCGTCATGGGAGCCGCCACCACAGGGCAGGATCTTACCTACGCAATGTGGATTAAACCCGTAGCTCTACCCGACGGTCCTAAAGTTATCATCTGGGACGATGATCCACAGGGGGGTGGTGATTCGTGGCTGGAACTCTTGGCGGATGGCACGATACAAACCCAAAGAGGCGGCGACGGGTTCGGGGTCTTCAAAACTGAAACCGCTGTCGAAGCGGGCGAATGGACGCACGTCACGTTTGTTGCTGCGGGGGCGGACGATAAAAAGTTCCTCTACATCAACGGTGAACTCGATGCAGAAGCGGACGGAAAGATAAACAGTCGCGACACACGCAGCCATGTTGTTGTCGCAGTCGGACATGACCGGAACGCCTTTATCAAACCCTTCTATTTTGAGGGTGAGATTGACGATGTTGCTGTCTACCATCGTGCGTTAGATGACAAAGAGGTCATGGAAAATTACCAAATCGCATTTGATGTTGAACCCGCAGGGAAACTCGCACTCACATGGGGTGCAATCAAAGCGAATTAAGTTTTTTAAATTCGGCGGCTGAGTGGGCCATATCTTAGCCGCCTTCAAAACAGTGGGGTTAACACGATGGCGAAATTGTATACTGAAATCCCTCAGAAACTACAGCAATTCATCGGTGAACAAAAAATCTTTTTTGTCGCAACCGCAACTGCCGATAGCAGAATTAATTTATCCCCGAAAGGCATGGATTCGTTGCGTGTCTTAGGTCCAAACCGAGTCGCTTGGTTAAATGTAACGGGAAGCGGCAATGAAACCGCCGCACACGTTCAGGAAAATCCACGAATGACGCTCATGTTTACCGCTTTTCAAGATAATCCCGTGATCCTCCGACTCTACGGCACTGCGAAGGCGGTACACAAAGACGATGCCGAATGGCAACTCCTTTTCCCTTTGTTTACGCCACTTCCTGGGGCAAGACAGATATTTGACCTCAGCGTTGACCTTGTGCAAACCTCTTGTGGAATGGCTGTCCCGCTTTATGATTATGTCGGTGAAAGGGAGCAGCTAAACGCGTGGGCAGCGAAGAAGGGTGAAGAAGGCGTAGAAGCGTATTGGAAAGAAACCAACCGCACCAGCCTCGATGGAAAACCTACCCGGTTCGCTTAAGCAGTTATCAGTTAAAGAGGGGCGCCTTGAACCTTTCTTGTTAACCGACAACTGACAACTGACAACTGATAACTATAAAAATATGAGAGTATCGTTTACCGTCATCATCGCGCTCCTTATAGCGTTCTTACCTGTCGCACACGCACTTCCACCAGATCCCGAACTCCAAAGCGCGATCCAAACCGCTCAGCAGTTCACCAATCTCAAACCGAGGTACACCGCAAGCGAAATAACGGAGTGTGTAACCGATAGTTTTGTCACCCTCGCCAAGAATTGGCAAAATTTGCCTTCTATACATCGGCAGAAGTTGAAAGGATTATTCCTTCGACCCGGACTTCCCGGTAGCTTCTTCGGTGAGATAGAGCTCCCAGAGAGGTTCGACACACCGCATTTTAAGTTCCATTACACGCGTATCGGACCGCATGCCCCACCGCTTGAGGATTTCCACCCGCGCAATGGCGTTCCTGATTATATTGATCTCTGTGCCGATGCAATGGAACGAGCATATCACGTCCAAATCGACCTGATGGGATTCAAAATCCCTTACATCGACTTTTGGGCGGCACAAAACGGCGGCAATCATAAGTATGATGTCTACCTCTTTACCTTTCCCGCACTCGGTATCACGACCGCAGACTGGTTTGAAGGTCGCGTCTTATCCACCGCGCTGACCGTCGCTCCCTATTTCATGATCAACTCCCGTATCTACGATTACGTCGGAAAAGCCGAGGGCATCCGTTATCTTGAGACAACCTGCACACATGAATTCCTGCACGGTGTCCAGTTCGGATATAACGCCTATATGCCGACATGGTTCATGGAAGCCTCCGCAACTTGGATAGAAGTCATGACTTACGATGGCGGAGTCATTGACGATGGTGATACGCTCCCAGATCCCGATGAACCCAACGAGACCAATTCCTATAACTATTATATCCATCAACTCCGTCGCTGGTTTCTCATCCCAGATATCTCCCTTGAGAGCCGCATCGGCGACCACGAGTACGGCTCCGTTATCTGGACATTGTATATGGCGGAGCGGTTCGGATACGACATCGTCCGCCAATTTTACAGAAATACCACCGATGGTAGTTATCGAGAGATGGGCAATTTTTACGAGGTTTTTACGGATAACGGCACCACGCTTGCAGAGGCTTTCAAGACCTTCACGGTATGGAACTATTTTACACATACCCGTGCCAATACTGCGACGGGGATGGCGGGCTATAGAAACGCACATCGCTTTCCGCCGGTCGCTATTCATCCCAATGATGTCCATACCAGTTATCCGGTGCACACCGATTTCGATTCCGAATCCATGCCGGAGCATTTCTCATCACGCTATATCGTCTTCCGTCCGACAGGTGTTCTGCCGGAATTCGCAGTCAGAATTGATGGCGCGGATCTCGCGCCAATCAGTCTCCAACACCTCGCACCTAAGGATCAGGAGAACATTCAGGATGAACTCCAGCGGCACGCAGGAACCGGTTTGCGTGGATGGGCTGCCAAATTCATCGTCAAGAAACGGGATGGGACCACTGAAATTAAGGAGGCGTTCACTTATCACCGTTCCCAAGAAGCACAGATGACTTTCAAGGATTTCGGCGGGGATATTCAAGAGATCACGCTTATCTTAATTAATATGCACCCCGATGTTGAACGCGTCGTAATTCCGGGGGGAAGTTTTGGCGGCGCTGTCAGTTATATGGCGGGTGTGCCACCGGTAGGAATGCTTTCAAACGCACAGGTTGTTCAAGGTTCTAACGGACCTCTTGTGACGTGGAATGTTGAAAATCCGGCGGGGATTCGAGAGGTCGCTATCGTGCGAAAACGTTATATGTTACAGAATGAAACGGATGTCCCGCTGCCTTTTCAGAGTCCCGATGAAGTCCTTGCTGCTGCCGACCGCGATGGCAACGGTATTCCCGAAGACGATATAGCCATCGTTGGGCGTGTTGATGTCAGACAAACTCAGTTTGCGGACCCCACTGTCTTTGAGGGAATTGATGTCAACAGCGAGTTTTTTGATCCCAACAATTTCCATTATTACTATGCCGTTGTGCCTGTTGACGCAATCGGACTCATGGGGACACCGAGCATCGTTCCGGACAGTATCACGCCAAGTGTGGATACCGTCAGCGGAGCACCTGCCTTCTTCATTCAGACGCAACCACGCGGCACAGGCGAATGGAATGTTGAAGTACAGAGCACATATCCACTACAGGCTGCACCTCACCTCACAGTCGAGGGTCCGAATAGAAATGAATACACCGTCTTTTTGACACGAGAAGCCGAGACGAGATGGTTCGGCACACTCCGCACGAACGGATTTCCACCGACGGGTATCTATCTCTATAAAATCCGTGGACAAACCGCTACTGGCGTAACAGGCACTCGGATCTGGCAGGGACGGACCTTCAATTATGTCGCAAACAGTCAGAACAGAAATGTCATCGTCGCACCGAACCCGCTTTATACGGGACAAGGTAAACACCTCACCTTCTATCCGAAGGGCTTAACCGTTGAAATCTACGATGCTTTGGGAAACTTAATTAAAGTGCTGGAGGATGCCTCCGAATGGGATTGCACGAACGCACGCGGCGAAATGGTCTGCACCGGATTATACTTCTTCCGCGCAACCGATGGAAACGGATTCCAGAGTACCGGCAAATTCAGTGTGATAAAGTGATGAAAAATTGTCAGTTATCAGTTATCAGTTGTCAGCAGTCAGTTGTCAGCAGTCAGCAAGAGAACCTTATGGCATTCAAGCGAAACATGCATGCCACACACCGAAAGCCGAAAGCCTTTTTGCTGATGGCTATTCTTCTGTTTCTTGTAAGTTGTGGAGATGAAGGACTGATCGACCCACACGGCGAAACGACGCTTCCACCCCCTGATACAAGAGGATTCCACGCTATCGATTTTCCAACGGCTCCGGGTTCCGCATGGACTTATGTCAATGTGGACACCAATCAGGAATTCACAATGCGAGTCGAAGGCACACGCGATGTCAGTGGCACAACGCATCGACAACTCACCATCAGTGAACTTACCACCGAAGAACCCGACCAATTCAGTGTTGAGGCTGTTGATCACTTAGTCGCGAACGCATATTATTTACGGATAGAAACCGAATTTTTTGACGGATTCTCGTTCCCAGTTTTTGCTACCTATTTTGTTAAGACCCATCAGGCGTTGGTGGAATCCGCATTTGACATGTATCTGCCGAGTGTTGATAATCCGGGCTTCCTCCGTATATCTCACCGAAAGCATTTTCCGCCGCGCCGTCTATTGGATTTTCCATTGGAAGTCGGGAAAGAGTGGGTGGTTTTTGAGAAGACCGCTGGAATACCAGTCACGGTTACACGTTATGTCGTGAGCGATAGTGAACGCGTTACCGTTCCCGCTGGTAGCTACACGACGTATGTCGTTCACGAGGAGGTCGTCTACGGGGATAGTCCAGAGCCGTCGGTTTTCTTAATTAGTCCACCCGCAATTTATTGGATCGCGCCATCCGTTGGGGTTGTCCAGTATCGTTACAGCCGTTACCGTGCTGTTGATGAACTCTTGTCACAAACCTTCGCTTTGAAGAGCGTGCATCTGCCACCACCAAATACGGATTAGGTTTCTATAGAATGAATAGCCGACGGTCTCCGAAAGCCATTTTCACTGACCGCCATCTCGCACATCGGAACCTCCCGATTACCATCATCGGTGGCGGGATACACGGTGTATCTATTGCAATTCGATTGCTCCGTGATATGCCAGCAGCGGCGAAACACCTCGCAGTTGTTGATCGACATCCGCGACCCCTCACCCAATGGCGGTCTAAAACCGAACGCCAAGGCATGACGTTTCTCCGCTCACCCGCTGTGCATCACATTACACCCGATGCCCTCGGTATCGTTGAGTACGCCGAACGACACAACCGGGCGAATGAGTTGGCACCGCCCTATTCCCAACCCTCGACGCAACTCTTTTGGGATTTCTGCAAAAGCGCGGTTGCTGAACTCCGAGAGCATCGGGTTTATTATCAGTTTGATGTGGCGAAATTGCGGTGGGACAAAGGGGCAGGCAGATTTCCGTTCCGCCTCATCTCGACAAATAGTGAAGGATTTCGGAGTCGTTGTGTTGTCCTCGCCATCGGGAGCGACGATTGTGTTTACGTTCCACCTGAGTTCGTCCAGTGGCAACACCGATACCCCGATCAGATTTTACACGCCTCCCAGTTTTCGGTGAATTGTGAGGATGCGCGGGACAGTAAGGGAAACCAAATTGTTATCGTTGGTGGTGGATTGACGGCGGGAACGCTTGCGAAAAGCCTCAGCGAACGCGGGCATAGCGTAGCACTGATGGCTCGGAAGGGGTTGAAGACGGAGCAGTTCGATTTTCCGCCGGTGTGGTTAGGTCCCAAGGCACTCGCCGAATTCGCAAGTGAGACCGATTTTCAGCGGCGTTATGAGACAATTCAACAGAACAGAGGGGAAGGAAGTATCACCCCCGATATTATGGAGGCTTTGCTGAATGCGCCGAAGGTTGACATCTATCCTGAAACCCGTATCCATAACATCACTACCGAGGAAAAATGTCTACCTACCCGCAGGCTGCGGGTTGAAACCACACGTGGTGTAATTACGGATGTGTCTCATGTTATCCTTGCGACAGGGTATAGGTTCAATCTGGGTCGTTACGGATTTTTAACGGAATTGCTTACACGACACCAAATCCGCCTTGTTTGTGGATTCCCACGACTTGATACCGATTTACAACTCCACCCCATCGAGAATCTCTTCGGATCTGGCACCATCGCCCAACTTCAAGTGGGTCCGGCTTCAGGCAACATCGCTGGCGCGAACCTCGCCTATGAACGCCTACGTGAAAAACTACTTTCGCATCTGTAGGAGGGATCTCCGAATCCCGACTCTTCCTGACTGCTATTCCTACCGCGTCAATGCATAAGCAACGACGTTCATCCCCTGTTTAAATGCCCAAGTCCGCTGTTCCTCACCACCGGGTTCGCAAGGTCTGCCTTCCCACGCACAATTCAGGTCGCTCGGAGAGAAATAGGCGATCACACGATCGTCGTCCATGATTGCCTCGTCATAGTCACAGACATCAGGGATGAGTTTATCGCCGCCGAGATACTCGTCATGCTGATAGAGAGTATGATAAATCGGATGACTCATCTCCAGTCGTTCAAAATTCTTTTCCGGATAGACCTGCCGCATCATCTCATAGATATGTGGACGCAAGCCGCCGCGATAATTGTTGAGCCGTGCATCGCAATCTTCAACGTGGAGAAAACCACCCCGTTCAAAATATTCTCTCAATTTTCGGACCTGTTCAGAGGAAAGCCGAATCCCGGTATGTCCCGTCATATACAGGAACGGATAGGCGAATAAGCCTTCATCGTCGATGTCAACGTATTGCGGATGTTCACGGATCTCCACATTGATTGTTGTATTTTCGGCGAGGACCTTAGAAAATTGCAAATCCGATTGCCAGTAATAGTAATTCACAATATTTGTGTACCAGTCACCACCGGGGTATTTGAGTCGGACAAATGTGAACTTCTCGCCTGTCGGATTCATCTCAGGATAGTGATGTTCGATTCTCCCGTATCGTCC